>CAJXKB010000039.1 GCA_913055825.1 uncultured Bacteroidota bacterium | reverse complement strand
CGATGATACTGCTATACCAAGTGGGAAAGTAGGCCGTCGCCAACCTTTTTAAAGCCTTCACATTTTTGTGAAGGCTTTTTTTTGACCATATACATCCTCCAAAAAGTTATGTATTCTTTTGTTTGTCAATGGAATATTTTTTATTTTTTGCATTTGAGTCACCTAACGTAGGTATTCATATATTTTCCATTGCCAGACAGGTCTTTGATATTTTTATCTAAATTTGGACTTTGTAGAGAAACCTGATGAAGTATAGAAAATACAAGTCCATCTTATTTTTAATCAGTTTGTTATGCTGGCTTTTCTTTGTGCCTGTAATCGTACAAGCTCAAATAAAGGGTAGAATAGACCTCTTACCTGACTCTTTGAGTACCCTGAATGATTCGACACGTCAAAATATTGATAGCCTGGGCGTCAATTTCTTCACCACTTCAATAGACAGCCTCCGGTTAGGCAAAATCCACCCAATTGATTCAACACTTACCTCTTTTCATCAATATAATGCTGCAAGGAAAGATAATAGAATGTTTGCTACTTTAGGCAACATCGGCCTTGCCACAAACAATCGAATTTTCTTCCCCACCCTTTCCACACGATTTAATATGAACGAAAAGGCCTTTAGCCCATATATGTTCTCCAATAAGGAAGTGCGCTATTATCAACTTATACGGCCTTATACTAATTTACATTACGTTATGGGAGCAGCCAAGGAACAAAATTTGGACGTTACTTTTACCCGGTACGTTTCTAAACAGCTTTTATTGGGTGTGCAATATTCTCTAATAAACTCACCCGGCCATTTCCAAAATCAAAAATCAAATAATAATAATGTTTATTTTACCGCTCAGTATTTTACTGAAAACAAACGCTACGGATTAATTGCAAACTATTTACATAACAAACTCATTGTACAGGAAAATGGCGGTCTGCTTTACGACAGTATTTTTGAGCAACATCTCGAAACAGATAGCAAAGTTATTCCCGTTCAGCTTACTACAGCCGAGAACCGGATAAAATCTTCAGGGTTTTATGTAGAACAATATTTTAACCTGCTTAAACCCTTACAGAACAAAAACAGCAGCAGGAAAATCGATCCGGGAAATATCTCCTATGCCTTTCAATATCTGAAAAGTCAGGCTATATACAGCGATCAGGAACCTAAAGCAAACTTTTACAATTATTTCCCGGCAGTTTTTGATTCGCTATCTACTTTTGATTCTACTTACCGAATCAGAATAAGAAATCGTTTTGAGTGGTCAAACAAAGGATATAACGAAGATAAACTAAGTAAAGTATTCTACCTCTACGGGGGAATTGTATTTGACAATATTAAACAACACCTTGCTACTGACAGTATTAATAAAACTTTTAACGAAACGAACCCTTATGGTGGGCTAAGACTAAACTTATTCCGTAGAAGTATTCTGAACGCCCGAGTTGATTACACTATTGGTGGCTACCACAGCGGCGATTTTAAACTGGATGCCACGCTGAACCAGTACCTAGGTTCGGAAGAAAAAAATGTGGGCCGTGTGCTAATCGGCTTTCAGTTGGTAAATCGTATGCCCAATTGGTATTTATCCTATTATCACTCCAACCGTTTTAACTGGGATCTGCAACTCAAAAAGGAACACATATTGCAGTTGACAGGTGAATATCAATACAAAGGCTTAAAAGCCGGCATTCAAATACAAACAATTCAACATTATACATTTTTGAATGATTCGGTAAAACCGCAGCAACTAAATTCCACAGGAAGTTTACTGCAACTTTATGCCGGGGGAAATTTTCTAATTCATCATTGGGGAATTAATTTCCGGCTTGTCCATCAGTCTACCACACTGCATCAAAGTATTCATCTACCCTTATTTACCGGAAAACTTAACCTCTATTACAAAAACTGGGTTTTCAAAAAGGCGGCCAAACTACAAAGCGGTTTTCAACTTTACTATTTTACAGCTTATTTCTCAGATGCATATATGCCGGAATTACGCCAATTTTATCTTCAAAATGAAAAAAAAATCGGTAATTATCTTTTTGTGGATGCTTATGCCACATTAAAAGTTAAAACTTTTCGTTTCTTTTTGAAAGCTAACAACCTATTAGGCTACCTGGGAAATTATCAATATTTTGAATCGCCACACTATCCGAGCCTCACACCAGGCTTTTATTTAGGAGTAAACTGGCGGTTTCATAATTAACACCACCCAGCTTAAAAATTGGATCCGGTAGTGGTCTACCCAAGAAGCGCTTTGAGCCACTCAATCCATTTATACATTCCTTCACCGGTTTTTACCGAAAGTTCAACAAATTGTAAATTAGGGTTCACCTGCAGGGCGTATTGTTTGGTTTTTTCCACATCAAAATCAACATAGGGAAGCAAATCGGTTTTATTGATAACGCAGAGCTGAGAAGTTTCAAACATGGTGGGATATTTGATAGGTTTGTCTTCCCCTTCGGTTACACTGATGATTACCACCCGTTTGCTTTCGCCCAAATCGAAAAGCGAAGGACAAACCAGGTTTCCCACATTTTCGATAAACAACAACGAATCCGAATCCGGACGAAGCTCTTTTAGGGCATGATTCACCATATCTGCATCCAGATGACAACCATTTCCTGTGTTTACCTGAATTACAGGGGCTCCTGCCTTATGAATCCGGTCGGCATCATTCATGGTTTGCTGGTCGCCTTCAATAATATATAATTTCTTCTGCCCATTTAATTCTTTAATTGTTGATTCCAACAAAGACGTTTTGCCGGAACCGGGTGAGCTAACCATATTTAAGCTAACGATATTCAAAGCCTCCATAAAACCCCGGTTTCGTTCAGCAGATAAATTATTTTTTGATAAAACATCCATCTCAAGCTGGATTTCATGGCTATGCGTATGCTGATGATCATGAGAATGGGAATGATGATGTCCTGTTTCGTGATCAAAATGAGTATGATTTTCTCCGGGTTTGGTAAAAGTTACATGGTCTTCTTCGCCACATCCACAAGTTCCACACATAATATTAATTGTTAATGGTTTAATTATTATTTCACTGATACAAAAGTATATAAATTATCTAAATTTCATACTTCAGACTGCTTTTTTTATCTTAATTGTTATTTGAACTCAATTTTAATTAGCCCTGCTTTGATTATTTTTAACTTTTTTGTTGTATCTTTAAGGCATAACCTAAATATAATCATCGTCATGAAAAAATACATTTCTTTAAGCGTAGCTTGTCCATATTGCATGAAATCATTGATGGATGAAGAAATCAAACTCAATGGGTTTCCCGGCATTAAGTTAAATATCCGCACAGAAACCGATCGTGGGACTATTCATTTGTGTTCACTCTACGAATGTTTCGATCACAAATCCGATATCCCGATCAAAGACGGAGAAATTGTGGAATTCAGTTGTCCCCATTGCAACAAAGAGTTGCTGGTAAAAGAAGAATGCCATCTCTGCGATGCGCCCATGGTTTCTTTGATGTTAAAAACGGGTGGCAGGGTTTCAATTTGTTCACGAAAAGGCTGTTCCAATCATTATGTAGCTTTTCAGGACCTTTCCACCGAGCTTTCCAGCTTTTACAATTATTTTGGTGAATAGTACTTATACGCCTTTTAACATATACGTGGGAGTTGTTGACCCGAAAGCATTTCTATAATTCGATTTCCTCCTATCACCGTGTTCAACCATGCCATTCCGGCTTTGGTTTCGGTTATTTCGCCAATAATGGCAGCTTTTTCTCCGTGGGGATGTTGTTGCATCTTCTGAAGCACTTTTGGGGCATCTTCCTTACCCACAACCATCAATACTTTTCCTTCGTTGGCCACATAAAGCGGATCAAATCCCAGCAGCTCACACATTCCCCTTACACCCTCATCCTGAACGAGTTTGTTTTCATCTATTTGAATGCCAAAGTCCCTGCCTTTCACCAATTCAGCCACCACAGTGCCTAACCCACCGCGTGTGGCGTCACGCATAAAATGAATACGGTTACTTACCGATAGAACATCACCTATCAATCCATTCAAACAGGCACAGTCAGATTCCACCGGGGAACTGATGTTCAGATCGTTTCGTGCCGACATGATTGCCATCCCATGTTCGCCTATCCCCCCGTTAATCAGTAGCTTATCGCCCACCTCGATTTGACTTCCCGACCCAATATCAATACGGCCGGAAGGAATTTCCCCTACTCCACTCGTATTGATAAAAAGTTTATCGCATTTTCCTTTGTCCACAACTTTAGTATCTCCGGTTACGATAAATATCCCTGCTTTTTCAGCTTCTTCAGCCATTGTTTGCACAATAACTTCAAGCTCATCCATCGAGAAACCTTCTTCAATAATAAAACCACAACTCAGGTATTTCGGTATCGAACCCGAAACAGCCAAGTCGTTCACTGTCCCGGCCACGGCTAAATTTCCAATATTTCCACCAGGAAAAAATATGGGATCAACCACAAACGAATCGGTGGTAAAGGCCATATGTTTTGTATCCAATGCAAATACAGCCGAATCGGACTGCTGCCGCAATATCTCATTATCAAAGTATGATGCAAACAAACTATCAATTAGATCATGGCTTAATTTTCCGCCACTTCCATGACCCAATAATATGCGTTTTTGTTCCATAATTTTAACTGTTAATTAATACACAAAACTACGGATATTTATCCATACCCAAGCATAAAAATACACTACTTTTAAAAACAAAACCATTGCAAAACACTTGATATAACCCGTTATATCTTCGTTATTTTCAGCACCAAATCTGATACGCTATTGACTTTATGTGATGTAAATCCTGGGTCGGGCTGAGTCCGTACCTTATATTGAGAAATATATGGTTGTCCCTTTGTCCACCTCACTTTCCGCCCATATCTCGCCACCATGTTTATTCACAATTCGCTTTACAATAGATAAACCGATTCCGGTTCCTTCGTACTCTGCTTTTGAATGTAGCCGCTGAAAAGTGTCAAACATTTTTGCTGCATAACGCATATCGAAGCCCACGCCATTATCTTTTATAAAATAAATAATTTTCTTTTTATGTGTTATCCAGCCTAATTTTACTTTTTGCCGGGGCTTTTTAGATGCGTATTTCAAGGCATTTGAAAACAAATTGGCCAACAACTGCTTCATCAATGTATAATCAGCATTTATTCCGGGAAGGCCATCTGCCACTTCCAAAACAGCCCCTGGCAAATTATAGAATTTCATTTGTTCCGAAAAAATCGAAATGGCCACCGGCCGGAGGTCAAAGTTGATCCGTTTGACAGCTTTGCGGCCCGTGCGGGATAATTGCAACAGACCGTCAATCAACGCACCCATGTTTTCAGCGTTTTTTATGATATCATCCAAAAGATGCTTACCATCGCTTCCCAATTTATCGTAGTAGTCTTCTTTCAGGAAATTACTAAAGCCATTAATTGCCCGTAAAGGTGCTTTCAAATCATGGGAAACCGAATAAGAAAAAGCTTCCAGCTCTTTATTTAACAATTGTAATTTTTCGTTGGACTTCTGCAATTTTGTCTGTGTGTCTTTCATGTCTTCCAACAAATAAAGCATAGCTTGTTCTGATTTTTCCAGTTTTTCAGTACGTTGTTTTACTTTCAGCTCCAAATTTTCATTGAGCTCCTGAAGTTCTTTTTTAATATTTTTCTGTTGAGTAATATCCTCAGTAATAGTCAATATTTTTGTTACCTGATCGTTTTCACGGAATAAAGGTATCGCATAAAATACAAAATGATAATCAAGAAAGGAAATTTCACTACTAACATCCAGACCGTTAAAAGCGTCCCTATACACTTGCCCGATTTCCGGTATATCTTCAAGCTGATACGAAGCTATAATATCCGTTGCTTTTTTGCCCATTATTTTGGATAAGTTATACCCTTTATCCAACAAAAACCGACCGCTAATAAATTCTATTTCCAACTTATTATTTAAAACAGCAACAATAGAATTAGGATAATTACGTGCAATGGCAGACAACAACTCCTCTTTTTCACGTAACTGTTCGTTAGCCAATTTGCGTTTGGTAATATCCTGAAAAAAAGTTGACAAACCTTCACCCGAAGGGACAAGCCTATTTTCAAACCATTGCTTTTTAGGGGCATAATAATTTTCAAAAGCAACGGGTTTGCGATTTTGCATGGCTTTTATACTTTGCTCATAAAATATGGTTTCCAACATTTCGGGAAACTCCTCCCAGACATTCTTGCCAATAAGTTGTGCAGGATCGCGTCCCAAAATCTCGCCGGCTTTCCGGTTCACATAAAGATAGTTCCAGTTTTTATCCACCGAAGTAAACCCGTCGGTCATATTCTCCAGGGTATCCACCAGGTCGTTATGCGCTTTGTGTAACGCTTCATCAGCCAGTTTTTGTTCGGTAATATCGGTAATTGTCCCTACATAACCAATTACATTGTTTGAGTCATCAAATTCAGGGACAGCCTGCCCTTTTACATATACTATTTTTCCATCCGGATGAAGGAAACGATATTCCGAGGTTGAGATACCTTTTTCAGCAGCCGACTCTTTCCATTTAATATTCAGGTTATCCCGGTCTTCCGGATGAACAGCTTTAAGCCACCCTTCCCCCATGGCATCAGTACGGGCTAACCCCGACAAATGGCACCATTTGGGATTTACGTAAGTTGTAAGTCCTTTGGCATCTGTCCTGAAAATACCTACAGGTGAAGATGTGGCCAGGCTTTGAAACAAGCGTTCGCTTTTGATAAGGGCATCGTTGGCCAGTTTTTTTTCGGTAATATCCTGCACAGCCCCTACCGAACGCAAGGGCTTTCCGGTTTCATCATAAAAAGAGCTGCCCCTTTCTTCGATCCATTTTAGTTTACCATTGGCCAGTACCACCCTGTGAACATGAAAATAGCTTGTTTTATTAGTGATTGAATGTCTGAGTATTTTCATGGCCTTATCACGGTCATCAGGATGGATAATCGATTTAAACAACTGGTAATCGGGATTAGTAGTGTTTTTATCTAATTCAAAAATACGGTAAAGTTGATCAGACCAGGTCAGTTTCCGAGACACCCAGTCCAATTCCCAACTTCCAACTTTACCCACTTCCTGTGCATTACGTAAAGATTCTTCTGTTTTTTTAAGCACATCAATATTTCGTGCCACGGTCGTAAAATACGGTTCATTATTCAAATGAATAATGCTTGCTGAAAATAAACTATGTATAATTTGACCACTCTTAGCACGAAAAAGAACTTCAACACCTTTAACCTCACCTTTCTTTTGTAGTGTTTCAAACAGCTGCTTCCGCTGATCGGAATTTACCCACAGGCCAAGGTCAGCAGAAGTTTTTCCTTTCACATCCTCCCAACTATAACCGGTAATAGCAGTAAACCCATCGTTAATTTCAACAATCAGGCCGTCTTTTAGTCTTGTAATAGTAATGGAATCAGCCGAACTTTTAAATGCACTTCTAAATTTCTCTTCACTTTCCTTTAGGAATAGAAGTTCTTTTCGCAAACTTTTTACTTCATTTTCCAATGATTCAGAAGGTTCTCTCATATTTTTCCGGAAATCAGATTAACACACAATTCAAACAGCGAATTATTATTCGTCAGTTCAAATATACTCAATTTCTTAAGAAAATCTGAATTTCAGAAAAAGATACTAAGGCATTGTTACAAGACAACCTGACCATTCCAATTTGTTCTTTTGTACGCTAACTTCGTAATAATGCCATAAACGGGAGGTAGATCAAGCCAAATGCGCAATTATCGAGTCAGCCATTGCATCCGTCGATGCCGCACCCATATTTACCACATCGGCACTTCCGTGCATCTTAAGCATATCGTAAGTTCGGGTTTCACCCTCGTCAATAACTTCAGTAATGGCCTTCCTTATTTTAGCTGCAATGGTTTGCTCTTCAATAAAATCGAGCATCATACATGCCGATTCGATCATGGCAATAGGATTAACTATGGAAACCGGGTAATCGGCATATTTTGGTGCTGACCCGTGAGTCGGCTCAAAAACTCCAATACCCGAATCGGGATTGTATTGCGCCGAACAGGCAAAGCCGAGCCCCCCAATCAATCCTGCAAAACCATCTGATATAATATCGCCAAATAAATTCCCGGCAACAATTACTCCATAATTTTCAGGATTTTTAGTCAACCACATCATCTGGGCATCCACATTGGTATTCCACAATTCAATTTCAGGAAATTCATTTTTTTGCATCTCCATGGCCATTTTATACATCATACCTGAAGTCTCACGCAGCACATTAGGCTTCTCGCAAAGCGTAACAGACTTATATTCATATTTCCTGGCATATGCAAAAGCGGCACGCAATATCCTTTCGGTAGCCGGCTTACTGAAAATTCGGGAAGAAACAGAAATTTGCTCAGGTGGGATAGTTCCAAAATTCTTCTTGTATTTGGGATTATCAAGCAACCCTTTCAGAATATTGCCCTGAGGATTCGACCATTCCACGCCACTGTACAAGCCTTCGGTATTTTGACGAAAAATAACCACATCTACTTCCGGTTCTTCAATACCGCCATCAGCCCCACGGCGGATAAAATTCAGCGGGTTGCCTTTGTAAGAATGACAAGGGCGCATGCAAATATCCAATCCAAAATACTGACGAAGGTTCACGATGGGAGATGAGTAAATCAGCCCTTTTCCCTGCAGCGCAGGATCAAGTTCTGCAGCAGCAGCATCTTTGGGCTTTGATGTAATAGCTCCAAAAAGGGCAATTTTGTGTTTTTCAATCAGGTCGATAGTCCGTTGCGGAAGAGGATTCCCCTCCTTTTTCCAAAATTCCCAACCTATATCGCTTTCTATATAATCAGCCTTAAAACCGGCAGCTTCTAACACACGCAAACCGGCATTCAATACGGCACGGCCAATGCCATCGCCGGGTAATGTTACAATAGTTCTTTTTGTCATGGTCTTCAATATTAATTTCTGAAAAGGACAAATATACAAAGGCCAATTAAATAATAGGCATCTGAAAAAAAATTCAGTATTACACGTAAAACCAAAAGACAAACAACAAATAATATTCCTTTAATAAGGTAAATCTATTTCAATGATTATAATTCAAGAATTCATCCTATTTTTGAAAAAAAACAGAAACCAATGAAATTGATAAAGCATTCAAAAATCGGTTTAACGATCCTTTTTTTAGCAGCTACGGTTCTTGTCCGGGCACAAACGCTGGAGCAACGCCTTAATGCACTGGCCAAAAACTATCCCATCCATATTCAAAAGATGGAAACCGATAGTTTTTTCACGGAGAAATACCTCATTACCCTAACGCAACCGCTTGATCATTTCCATAATGGAGGAAAAACATTTACGCAACGTATTTTCTTATCGCATCGCGGATTTGATAAGCCGGTAGTTTTTGTAACCGACGGGTATTGGGCCAATTACGCCGCCCGGCCAAAGTATGTAAATGAACTATGTCCGATACTGGATGCCAACCAAATTGTGGTCGAACACCGCTATTTCTCCCCTTCGGCACCCGACAGCCTCGATTGGCGTTACCTTACGGTGAGGCAAGCTGCTGCCGATGACCATGCCATTGTTGAATTGCTTAAAAATATTTATCATGCGAAATGGGTCGGTACGGGCATCAGTAAAGGCGGTCAAACCTGCATGTATCACCGTTATTTTTATCCGAAGGACGTTGATGCCAGCGTACCATATGTAGCACCACTTAACTTTTCCATCACCGACCGACGCATAAACCGTTTTTTCAACACGGTGGGGACACCGGAATGCCGGCAGGCTATTTTCAATTACCAAAAAGAACTTATCAGTCACAAATCGCGTTACCTGCCCGAATTTGAAAAGCTGGCACAGAAAAAAGGTTATACCTATCGGATGGGGTACGAGAAAGCTTTTGAATTAATGATCTTTGAATATCCGTTTGCCTTTTGGCAATGGGGAAAAACGCCTTGTGATTCTATTCCCGGAGACACTTCTACCCCTCAAAAAATGATTGCTCATTTGGATAAAGTAGCCGATTTATCATGGGTTTCCGATCAGGGTATTCAAAAGTTTGAACCATTCTTTTATGAAGCCATGCACGAAATGGGCATGTATGGTTACGACATAACACCTTTTAAACAATGGACTACTTTTAAGAAAAATCCCGATTTCCGCTTTACACTCCCCAAAGGTGCCAAAGTAAGTTTTAACCCTGAACTCATGGAAAAAGTAGATTGTTTTATCAGGCATAAAGCCAATAATATGATGTTTATTGTTGGTGGTGAAGACCCCTGGGGTTCAACCTCGGCAGACGTAACATATCAAACCAATTCGGTAAAATTTGTAAAGCCCGGAGGTAGCCATCGTACCCGCATAAACAATCTTCCGGAGGCTCAAAAGCAGGAGGCCATCAGTCTCTTAAAAAAGTGGATGCAGTAACCTTATAACCTCAATCAGATCTGAGATTTATATCCAAGAAAGTCAATAGCTTATCAGATTTTGTACTGAAAATTAATATAATGTCTGGCCTTTAAAAACAGAAGATTGAGACGGGGCTACAATTTGTCCACTCATAGTAATTTTCCCACGTCTGCCCATAATAATATCAAGATAAGCGTAGCCATCATTATTAACCGTCATCGTTAAATAAGGGGTTGACCCGCCACCGCGGGGGCTGATATTACTTGAAATCATCAATGCTTTCTTGACTGTTTTTCCAGGATAAAATTTATAATTTTTAAGAAACCCCTCAGCCGTTAGTCCGCCTACTCCGTTCCAGCCCATAACACCATCGAAACCAAACTGAAGGATCACCTTATTTTTTACAACAGCGAGAAAATTAATAGTGGGTGAAACTGGGAAAGATCTTCCTCCGGGGCCATACAATTGATCGGCCTGAAACACAAAATAATGTTTTTTCAATAAATTGGCATAATAAACACGTGACTTGAGCGAAGCTTTTAATCTGGCTTGTTTACGCTTTTTTTTATCTATTTTTCGGATCTCTTTTTGAGACATCACTTTCTTCTGGGCATATGTTTGCTGTGGCAGCATTAATCCCATCATAAAAAAGAAAATGAAGAAATAAACTATTTTTTTCATGGCAACTTTGTATTGTGGTACAGGCAAAATATTACCAAAATCATGCCATAATTGGGAAATTTGGAGTTTGAAGTGAACTAAAGCTGGGTGACTTATCCTTAAAATAAGTAACCTCTATAAATCATCAAAATTCAGGACGATTCAACAGACACCTTATTGAAACAACAAATTCAAATCGGCACCGGGAGCAAGCTCTTCCGGAATTTTTCCATACTGAAACAGTATCATACTTTTATCCCCAATCAATTGGAGTTCAGCTTCTTCCAACAGCAACAAACAACCCTCGCGCAAACCAACCACTTTCATCGCAGGATTAATCACCAAAAACTCTTCAATACGCTGCTGGCGGGTTTCTCCCCCATGACCTTCGGGATTTGCATCCAGATAGTGAGGATTAATTTGAAAAGGAATCAAATTCAGCGTTTTAAAACTCTTTGGTTCTACAATGGGCATATCGTTGGTAGTCATCAAAGTAGGACAAGCCACATTCGAGCCTGCACTCCAACCGACATAGGGCGTTCCGGCCATTACCTTTTCGCGAATGACTTCCATAAGGCCCTTTTCGTATAAAGAAGCGACCAAATGAAAGGTATTTCCACCTCCAACAACAATGGCTTCGGCCTGACGAGCCATCTCAACGGGATCGTTGGCTTGATGCACCGATTCCAATTCAAAACCCAGTGCATTGAAAACCGCAGACACTTTTTGGATATAGATATCGTAGGAGTCTTCAAGACTTTTATTTGACAAACTCACTCCTGCATAAGGTACAAAACAGACCTTTCTCACCTTATGGCGATTTAGGAAATCAGAAATATGCTTTTGTGGCCAGCCCAGATAGGCTTCACCGGCCATGGTTGAATTACTAATCAAAAGAAGCTTCATTGATTTATAATTATATAAAAGATTGATAAACAAAAATACATGCCGAGTAATGTGACATTAATTGAAAGGTAAAACTACGATTATTTTGGTTCTACATTAAATGCTGTGGATAATTAAAAAAACAAACCACTTTTCCAAGGGACATGTTAAAAATTATATTTTTGCTATTTTAAGAAACTAACTATGGCAGAAGATATCCGGGCACTCTTTGAGAAAAAAATAAAACCCCAAAAATTAGACCGGAGTATTGGGTTGTTTGGCGCCACTACCATTGGTGTCGGAGCGCTTATGGGTGCAGGAATCTACGTGTTAATTGGAGCTGCTGCCAAAGTTTCAGGGCCTTCCGTAATATTATCATACTTAATAACGGGTTTACTGGCTTATATAACTACCTTGATGTATGCCGAACTAAGCCGTATCATTCCGCGATCAGGCGGGGGATACACCTATTCGTACAATATTTTGGGCAGTATTGGCGGATTTACAACAGGGTGGTTTCTGGCACTGGGCAGTATTTTTGCCAGTGGTTTGTATGCGATTGGTTTTGCCGAATATGCAGCTTCACTAACCGGTACAGCCCTTCCGAAAGATATTATCAAGCTAATTGCCATCGGCATCACGATTTTTATCGGCTACGTTAACCTGCGTCCGGCCAAAAACAGAAAATTTAATATACAAAACTGGATTATTTGGGGGAATGTGGGTATTTTGCTTTTGTTGATCGTCGTTTCTTTTTTTCATCTACATATGAACAATGCGAAACCGGCTTTCCCCTTTGGATTTCATGGTACGCTGGCAGCCATTTCGTTAATTTACATCTCATTTTTCGGATATCAGCTTATTGCAAACAATGCGGATGAAATTATCGAGCCGGAAAAAACCATCCCGAAAGCCATGAAACTTTCCATGATCATAAGCATGATTATTTATTTACTAATAACTATTGGTGCAGTACTTGCCGTTCCATGGCACAAGCTGGCTGCAAGTGAAGCGCCACTGGTGTTGCTGGCCGATGAGGCTTTTGGTGGAAAAGGATGGATATTAATTTCGTTAGGAGGTGTTTTGGCATCGCTGGGAGCGCTGAGCAGCACGCTATTTTCACAAAGCCGGCAAACCTATGCCATGGGCAAAGACCGTTTTTTTCCCGATATCATGGGGAAGCTGGATGAAAAAACAAAACAACCCAAAATGGCTTTAATTACGGGTGCTGTTTTGATCAGTCTTGTATTGTTTTTCTTCGATCTGGAATTTATTGCTAAAGCTGCCAACTTTTGTCTGTTATTTTCCCTGCTCCCTGTGTCATTGGCCATGCGCAGAGTGTACAAAAAGGATCCTTCACTAAAACCCACAGCAAAATGGAAGTATTACCTTCCCCACATAACACTGGTTATTAACTTAGGGCTTTTACTGACCCTCGACCTTGTTTCTCTGGCTTTTGGGCAACAACTGGCTTTGATTGGGGCTCTTATTTATTTCTTTTATTCGCGCAAAAGAGAAAAACGTGGTAAAGAGGGGCTCAATATCATTTTAGCAGAAGAAAAAAAGTTCTCCTTTTTCAGTCGTAACAAAGTAATGATTCCTGTTTCCAATCCCAATACACAAAGGGCATTACTAATGCTTTCCAACACATTGTTATCGAAAAAAGGAGGAGAGATTCTTGTTTTAGCCATTAAGAACGTTCCCGCCAAAATAGACTTCTATGAAGCACTGTCCGGTGCCGATGAAACACTTGAGGTAATAAAAAGAAGTATTGACGAGGCCAAAAAACAAAATATTAAGATCACACCTGTTATCCGTGCCTCACACACTATTTCAAAAGGAATCATTAATGTAGCAGAAGAAGAAAACAGCAATTTGATTATTATGGGATTTCCGCGGCTTCAAAAAAATGCCGAACCCAGTGTGACCGAAGCTGTTTTGCACTCAACGCATACCGATACGCTGATACTCAATCTAAAAACTACGACGGAAAACTTCACTCCCAAAAAGATAGGTGTTTATATACAGGATTCCAATTCATTGCATCTGATGATGATGTGTGCAGCAGCCATTGCCGAAAAACATCAGGCAAAAATAGTACTGTTAGGTTTTTTACCCGAAAACTATGGCAAAAGGCTGAAATCATCCATGGACAAACTGATACTAAAAAGTTTACAAATCCTGAATTCGATGGCATTATACGACATCTCACTTTCTGTTTGTACAGATATCGAGACGGAGCTCATCCACCTTTCTGCTGAACTCGATCTACTTATTCTCGGTAAAGAGCCTGAAAAACGACAACACAAAAACCTTGAAGAATCTTTTTCATTCCGCGTGTCTAATCAATCGAAATGCTCTGCCATTATTGTTAAAAGCATCCAACCAATAAAAAAATTTGTACAGCGGCTGTAATATAATTATCTGAAGTTGTGAGCAAAAATTAGGCCGGGATAAGGTTAAATAAACATCCCCTTACTTTTCAGTAAAGGGATGTTGGGTGCCCAAGATAGGACTCGAACCTACACGATCTTGCGATCACTAGTCCCTGAAACTAGCGCGTCTACCAATTCCGCCACTTGGGCAATTTTTTTGATGAATAACAAAACTTCAGGTTTTCACCTTTTTATTCACCAACCTCTCTTTGTGCCCGGAACAAGAATCGAACTTGCACTCCCAAAACGGGAACATGGCCCTCAACCATGCGCGTCTACCATTTCCGCCATCCGGGCTTAAAATGAGGCTGCAAAAATAAGATTATTTTTAGAAGTGCCATAAACTTTTTTAATTTTTTAACCTGTAAAGAGAATCAGGTTTATTTGTTCTTAGGCATTCAAAACAAAATAGAGGCCAATCCCCAGCAGGAAAGCAATATAGCCAAAAATCATAAATCTAATTGTAAAAGGGATAAGCTATAGATGTTACAAGGCTGCCAAAACAGCCTACATTTGAATCCCATAATAACGCCTTTTTCACTTGTACACTCTCACAATTTTCCTATTTTTGCTATATCTACAAACAAACAAAATATGTTTACCGAAAAAGACCTCCTTCAGATAAAAAACAAAGGTATTGATCCGGATACAGTTGAAAAACAAATTGAATATTTCAAAAGCGGTTTTCCTTTCATTCAACTCACCTCTCCGGCCACGCCAGGCCACGGTCTGCATTCGTTCAATGATAAGGAAGTAAATGCGTTACAAACTTATTTTGACAAAAACAAAGGCTATTATGAAATCCTCAAATTCGTACCGGCTTCCGGCGCTGCCAGCCGCATGTTTAAGCACCTGTTGGCTTTCAGGAATGCTTTTCAGGGAAGTGAAGAAGAAATTACCAAACTGGAAAATGAAACGGATATCAATTCAGTGGGCTATTTTTTCAAACATCTTCAACAATTTGCATTTTATGAGCCTCTGAAAAAAGCGCTTAAGGTAGATCATCTCGATTTGGATGAACTATTGGAAAAGAAAGATTACAACATTATTTTAGATTATTTACTTACCGACAAAGGGCTGAATTATGCTCGACTACCCAAGGCAATGTTGTATTTCCATAATTATACCGACGGTCCGCGGCGGGCTTTTGAAGAACATTTGGTAGAAGCAGCCCATTATGCCACAGACAAAAACGGAACTGCCAAGGTTCATTTTACCGTTTCTCCGGAACACCGGCAGGAATTTACAACAGCTGTTGAATCCGTTAGAAAAAAATACGAAAAACAACACAAAGTAAATTTTGATATAAGTTTTTCACAACAGAAACCTTCCACTGATACAATTGCAGTGGATGTGAATAACGCGCCTTTCCGGAACAGGGACGGGAACATCCTTTTTCGTCCCGGCGGACATGGTGCACTCATCGAAAACCTGAACGACTTGCAGGGAGAGATCATTTTTGTGAAAAATATCGACAATATCGTTCCCGATCGTTTGCGCAATACCACCTACCTATACAAAAAAGTTATCGGTGGCTTGCTGTTCAAACTTCAGGAAAAAACTTTTGAATACCTCGATTTGCTTGAAGACGGCAACCTGACTGATAATGAAGTGGAAAGTATAAAGGATTTTGCCCACAATGAATTGAATATCTTTATTCCGGCAGCCTATCGTGGATATGAAAAGATGGAACGAATCGACTGGCTTTTCAACAAACTCAACAGGCCCATGCGTATTGCCGGTATGGTGAAAAACGAAGGAGAACCAGGCGGAGGGCCTTTTTGGGTAATTAATGAAGATGATGAGCTTTCATTACAAATTGTGGAATCATCACAAATTGATTTTAGCAATCCCGAACAAAAAGAAATTGTTTCCAAAGCTACTCATTTCAATCCCGTCGACTTAGTTTGCGGCCTGCGTAATTATAAAGGTGAAAATTTTGATTTACGAGATTTTATTGATCCGCAAACAGGCTTTATTTCTATGAAATCTAAAGACGGTCAGGATTTGAAAGCATTGGAGTTACCCGGGTTGTGGAATGGCGCCATGGCCGACTGGATTACGGTCTTCGTGGAAACACCTCTCATCACTTTTAATCCGGTAAAAACCGTGAACGATTTGCTTAGGCCACAGCACCAACCGGGGTGATTTTTTATTGACAAAAGTTAACATATTAAAAACCAACTTTAAAAGATAAAACCACAAATTATTAAATTACAAATCCAAACATCGTCCATGACCAACATTTTCCTGTATCTTCAGCAAAAGCGGACGTTCCGCTCGTCGTTTTGGCAAAAAAACCTCATCTTAAATATTGTTATTGGTATCTTCTTGCTTTTAATGCTCACCGAGATCCTGTTTATCGGTCTTTTTCTTGAGCAGATATTAATCAAAACAGGAAACGGAGTTTCTCCCGAACTCATACTTAATAAAAGTTTAATCTATTATTTCCTGATTGTCTTCGTGATGCGTTTTTTTATCCAGGATTTACCCACTATGGAAGTCAGCCCCCTGCTTCACCTTCCGCTGAATAAAAGCCGCATCAGCTTGTTTTTGAATTATCGTTCACTGCTTTCATTTTTTAATTTCCTGCCCTTCCTGCTCTTTTTGCCCTTTTCCATCCATTACCTGCCGCTACATTATCCGGTAATGACCACAGTGAGCTGGTTTTTGGCCGTGTTTTTTATTGAAATGAGTTCTAATTTTTTACTCATACGGATAAAAAGAAAATCAACCATCACCCCTTCCGTAATTTTTATTTTAATCGGAATAGCCGCAGTGCTGTTTTTACTTGAGAAATACAACCTGTTTTCATTATCAACCATAACAAGCTGGTATTTTGGTCACCTGTTGCAGCAACCACTTTGGGTTTTGTTGCCGGTTGGAACTGCCTGTTTCTTCTTTTGGGAAAATTTCAGCTATACCAAAAAACATCTGTTCCTTGAGGATTTAACCAAAAAATCAAAGAAAGCCGAAAATTTAAGCAGTCGTTTTAGCAGCTTGGAAAACCGGGGCAAAATCGGCGCTTTGATTTTAGATGAGGTCAAGCTCCTGTTGCGCAACAAACGTTCCAAACAAATGCTAACCCTTGCTTTACCCATTTTTCTGCTATACGGTTTATTCTTTTATCCCGACCCTAAAAACATGGGCCATCCAATATTACTCGATTTTGTGGGTATTTTTATTACGGGCGGATTTTTAATTACGTACGGACAATACATCCTGGCATGGGAAAGTCGTCATTTCGATTTTATACTGACATCCAACATTAAAACCGAAGAGTTTTTCAGGGCCAAATATTTTCTGATGACGATTCCCACACTGATACTGTTCTTAGTCACCATCCCTTATGTGTATTTCGGCACCCGTATTCTTTTTATCAATTTCATTTTCTTAATTTATAATGTGGGTATTAATGCCCCTTTATTACTTTTTATGGCATCTTTTAACCGTAAACGCATGGAGCTCGATCGCGGTCAAATGATGAATTATCAAGGCGTTGGAATCAACAACTTTCTAAACGTTATTCCGTTATTACTTGTTCCTGTGCTGATAGACCTTTTACTAAATCTATTTTTCAGCCCAACTGTTTCGCTTTGGATAATTTTTGGCTTTGGCATTTTAGGCATCATTTTTCACAGGGAACTCATTAAAATGGCAGCTGCATTCTTTAAGAAAAACCGTTACAAAATAGCATCCGGATATCGAAATACATAAAATTTAAACCATTCAAACAAATGATAAACGTAACCGAACTCAAAAAAAATTATAGCGGGCGAACCGTTTTGAACATCCCGTCCATCCACATTGGAAAAGGTGAAAGCTTTGGTCTGGTTGGTAACAATGGCGCCGGGAAAACCACTTTCTTCCGGCTTATTCTCGATTTAATTCTTGCCGACAAAGGCAAGGTGCAATCAAAAGGCAAAGACGTTGCCAAAAGCGAAGGATGGAAACATTACACCGGCTCTTACCTTGATGAAGGTTTCCTGATTGATTACCTCACACCCGAAGAATATTTTCACTTTGTCGGAAAACTGAATGGTTTAAGCCGTGGTGATGTGGAACATTTTCTGGAAGGTTTTAAAGATTTCTTTCATAACGAAATATTTTCCAAAAAGAAATATATTCGCGAACTTTCGAAGGGAAATCAGAAAAAAGTAGGCATTGCCGCTGCGCTGATGACAGAACCTGAAATTCTGATTCTGGACGAACCTTTTTCAAACCTCGATCCCAGTTCACAATTCCAGCTAAAACAAATTTTAAAAAATATTCAACAAAATAAACAAATGACAATGCTCATCTCTTCGCACGATTTAAACCATGTTACCGAAGTGTGTGAAAGAATTGTTGTGCTTCACGAAGGAGAAATTGTCCATGATTTGCAAACCAACGAAAACACCCTCAAAGAGTTGGAAGCCTATTTTGCCGTGAAAGGGGAAAAAGAATAAAAAATTAATGTCTCGTGCCCGGTCAGGTTGTCCTCAATTTTTTAATTTCTTTGCCATTTGCAAATAGTATTGGGCTTTAGGTTTTTCATCCATACGCATATAAATTGTCCCGAGGCGGTTAGCAAACAAGGTAGTAGGATGCATCTTGTAAAGCTTTCTGTAATAAATTAGTGCCCTTTTAAAATTTGCCGACACCACATCAAAAGCTTTCAATAAACGGGCGTACTGCGCTCGTGTTTTGTGCTTTTTGTATGCTTTCATCTCGCTTTCATATAGATTTTCTGCAAGCGTGTAATATTTATTTGCTTTCCATGCCATGGCAGGACGATCTTCAGGATATACTTTTAAAATAGATGTGGCCACACTATCAGCCTTTCCAACATGATTTAATCCGGCCTGTGCTGATAAAAAGGCCTGCTGATAAGTTAGGCTGTCTTTTGAAGATGCCGGGATTATCTTCCATAAATTCAAAAAGTTATCCCAGTTTTCACTTTCCACATAAGTGAACAACAAACGTTTTTTAACTTGCTGAATATTCGTCCCATGCGGATATTTTTTTAGATAATTTTCCAGTGCATCAATTTCAAGCGAAAGGTTATCAATTTTCCGGTATATTTTTGCGAGATACCAGAATGTTTGTGCATTTTCGGAAATTCCGTTTCGGGCATGTTCAAAATAATTTCGCGCCTGATCAGTCTTGTTTAAGCGATAAGCTGCTATCCCCGCAAGGGTGTAAACCGAACATTTTCGCTCTTTATGGCGTGACTCATATTTTGCAATGGAAGAAGACCAAATTGAAAGCGCAGCAGAATAATTTCCCTGTTTATAGGCTTCCATGGCCTTGTCTTTCTTCCTGTTTTTAAGTAATGGGTTAGCAGCCAAAGAACAGGCCGATAAAAACATAATGACCCCGATTATATATTTCAACTGTTTCATAGTCGTGCTTAAAAAAAGGGCAAAAGTACGCGTTTCTTTTTTTTATTTATCCCGTTTAACAATAAATAGGAATAATTTTTGTGGCAATTTCATTTTTACATCGTATTTAGAAAAGATTATTTTTGCAAAAATTTTTTGAACATGGACTTAAGCAAAATTTTATCCATTTCCGGCAAACCGGGATTATACAAGCTGGTGGGAGAAGCCAAGAGTAACTTAATTGTCGAATCGCTTATCGACGGTAAAAAAATACCTGCCTTTTCGCACGAACGCATCAGCTCGTTGCACGAAATCAGTATTTACACCAATAGCGAAGACCTGCCGTTGTATGATGTGTTAAAGAAATTACACAAGATGCAGGATGGTAAAACCATTGACAATCCTAAAAAAATGGATTCCAAAGCTTTAAAAGCATTGTTTGAGGAGGTTGTTCCCGATTACGACCAGGATGCAGTTTATGTTTCTGACATGAAAAAGATTTTTACCTGGTATAATTTACTGCTCGAAAAAGATTTACTTGATTTTTCGGAAGAAGAAGTTAAAGAACCGGATAAAGTTACGGAAGAACCCGCCTCCGGCGAACCAAAATAATGTTGTACAGGTCCATCATACGACCCGTTTTATTCCGGATTGATCCCGAAAAGGTTCATCATTTCGTAAGTTTTTGTTTAAAGTTAGCCTACTGTATCCCCGGAATGGGCTACTTTTCACGAAAATTTTTTAGCATAACCCATCCATCCTTGGAAAGGGAAGTTTTTGGGTTAAAATTCCCAAATCCTGTGGGTGTAGCTGCCGGATTTGATAAAAATGCTACCCTGTTCCATGAGCTGTCAAACCTGGGATTTGGTTTTGTAGAAATAGGTACCGTAACACCAAAGGCACAGCCCGGTAATCCCAAACCCCGTTTATTCAGGCTTCCTGCCGATAACGGACTGATTAACCGGATGGGATTTAACAACCTGGGACTCACACATGCTATAAAACAACTAAAAAAACGAAAACCGGGATTGCTCATCGGCGGTAACCTGGGGAAAAATACACAAACACCAAATGCAAATGCCGTCGAAGATTATGCCATACTTTTTGAAGGGCTTTTTAATCACGTAGATTATTTTGTCGTTAATGTCAGTTGCCCTAACATCAGCAACCTACGTGAATTACAAAATAAGGATTCTCTTTTTGAAATTTTATCACGCTTACAGAAAATCAACCGGCAAAAAAGCAAACCCAAACCCATTTTGTTGAAAGTTTCACCAGACCTGAACAAACATCAACTGGATGAAGTTATTGATTTGGTAAAGAAAACCCGGATTGCCGGAGTAGTAGCCGCTAATACAACCATCACCCGCAATTCACTCCAAACCCCGGCCCGGCAAATTGAAGCAGTTGGAAAAGGCGGCCTAAGCGGCAAACCACTGCAGCAAAGGGCATTGGAAGTGGTTCGTTATCTTTCGGAGAAATCGGACAAAGCCTTTCCCATAATTGGGACAGGTGGCATTTTTACCCCTGAAGATGCTTTGGCCATGCTGGATGCCGGTGCCGACCTAATACAGGTTTATACCGGGTTTATTTATGAAGGTCCGTTTATCGCCAAACGGATTAACCGGGCACTGCTGAGAAAATCGGGAAATTAATTTGTTTGCACATTTATTTCCTTATTTTTGACCTGTGAAGTCAGCAATAAAAATCAAAATAATTATTATCGTACTTATTTTTTTCTGCACAGGATATGTGCAGGCACAATACTATCTAACGGGCCAGGATCCGGCTTCAGTGCGATGGACACAGATAAAAACCGGAGATATCCAATTGGTTTTTCCAAAAGGCTACGACAGCATTGCCCGGTATTATGCAAATATCCTCGAGATGAGCAACCCGTATGTACGTAAGCCTTACCTGAAAACACAGCCCCGCCTGACCATTATTCTGCATAACCAAAGTGTCACTTCAAACGCAATGGTTTCGCCGGCACCGTTTCATGCCGACTTTTTCGAAATGCCCGGCCAACTAACTTATGCACAAATATGGCAAAAACAGCTTGCACTGCACGAATACCGTCATGCCGTGCAAATGAGCAAAATAAATCAGGGAATTGCAAAGATCCTTCTGGGCCAACAAGGAACTGCAGCCCTTTTCGGGACAATGCTCCCCTTTTGGTTTATAGAAGGGGACGCAGTTTACAGCGAAACCATACACAGCAAGAGCGGCCGCGGGCGTGTCCCTGATTTTGTGTATCCGTTGAAAGCCCAAATTTTAGATAAAAAAATTTATCCTTACGATAAAGCCCAATTTGGATCGTACCGCGATTTTGTCCCTGACCACTACACACTTGGATATCAACTTGTATTACAAGGCATTGAGCAACACGGAATAGGTATGTGGAATGATGTGTTAAACCGTGTAGCACGCAAATTCTATACCTTGATCCCGTTTACACACGGTTTGAAAAAAAATACGGGATTCGGAAAAGTCAGGTTTTACAAAAACAGCATGAAAAATTTACAGTCACGATGGAGGCAAAATTACCGTAATGTAAAACCCGACACAGCAGACATCATAAGCCCCAAACAACGGTTTTACACCAGTTGGCTCTTTGCACAACCTATTGGGGAAGGAAAATTTATTGCCGAAAAAACAAGCATTGATGACATCAACCGTTTTGTTTTAATAGATAAAAACGGAAACGAAAAGCGGCTTTTTACACCTGGATTTGATTTTCGGGAATCACTTTCGGCCAACGACAGCCTGATTTGCTGGAATGAAAAAACCTTTGACCCACGCTGGAGCAACCGCGATTATTCAGTCATCAAAATATTTAATTACAAAACAAAAGAGCTACGTCAAATCACCCGCAGGAGTCGCTATTTTGCCCCTGCCATTTCGCCGGACAGCCACCAAATTGTTACCGTCAGGGTTGACAGCGCAGGCAATAACTATTTGGATTTCCTCAGCAGCCGCGACGGGCATTTGATTCAATCGTTTTACACAAAAGATAATCTTTTTTTTATGCAACCTTCCTGGTCACGCGACGGTAAAAGAGTTGTTGTAACCGTGCTGGGTGATAAAGGAAAATCATTGTTGCTCCTTAATACAAATAACTTAACTTCACACTTTATCCAACCATTTTCTTTCAGCGATATTTCCCATCCGGTAATTTATAAAAACTGGGTTGTCTATACCGGCACGTATGAGGGAAAAGACAACCTGTATGCCATCAACATCCAGGATCAAAAAACCTACCGCCTTTTCAACGCCCGCTATGGTGCCAAGGATGCAACATTCTCGAAAGACGGTAGTAGAATTTATTTTTCCAACTACACTTCCAACGGATTCAAGCCAGCAGTTATTTCGTTTTCTGCCAATACTTTAACGCCATTCAATAGCGCTAAAAAACATTTTGAATATCCCATTGACAAACTTGTAAAACCCAACACTTTTATCCTTGATGATTCGATTATTCCGCAAAAGCACTATCCGGAAAAAAAATACAGTCGCATCGGGCATCTTTTCAATCCGTACAGTTGGGGCTCGTTTTTCATTGACGCCAGTAGTTACAATATAACACCGGGGATTAGTATATTATCGCAAAACAAACTCAGCACAGCAGTAAGTACAGCCGCCTATTTGTGGAATTGGAATGAAAATACCGGAAAAGTCAGGTTAACATTCGATTATTATGGCTGGTATCCGGTAATTAGAACAAGTGTTAGCTATGGCCACCGTCGCATTTACAGAACCAACGACAGCGGTGAAAAAGTGGAATATCGCTGGAAAGAAACCAATTTAAATATCAACATCAAAGTGCCGCTGAGCTATGCCAGGGGCAAATGGCTGCGGGGATTTCAGCCATCGGTTTCCTACGGTGAAAAATTCCTCCGGACATTTCCGGGTGCCAAATTCGAATTGACAGAAAATAGCTTAACGACTTTCAGCTATCAGTTATATGGTTACAACCAATACAAGCGCTCCGCTAAAGACCTGTATCCCAAATGGGGACAAGCTTTTAATCTGGTTTACCGGCACACACCACTCTCAGCGTCTCCCAGCCGGCAATTTGTTTTCGAAAGCTGGTTTTATCTTCCCGGTTTTGTTCGTCACCAGGGTCTGCGCCTTTATCTGGCTTTTCAAAAACAAACCGAAGGCAATTACCGGTTTAGTGATCTGATTTTCACACCCCGGGCTTACGAAAACCTGTATGACAGCCAAATGAAAATCCTAAGTGTTGACTATGCTTTTCCGTTGGCTTATCCTGACCTTGATTGGCAGGGTGTAGCTTACCTGAAAAGACTTTACGCACACCTGTTTTACGATTATATGGTTACCGGTAAAGGTAGCCATTATCGCAGTTCAGGTATTGAACTCTATTCCGACTGGAACTTTTTAAGCTCGTTTCCAGATATTTCATTGGGAGTAAGGTGGTCATACACCAAAGAAAAAACCAATCGGTTTGAATTGCTGTACAGCATTCGGTTCTGACCCGAGGAAAACCATCCTTTACAGGTTACTGTTTACTTTGAGCATTCAATGAGTCATAATATCTCAGCAACTTTCCAATATCGTTGACATTAAAAAAGCTTAGGTTATTATTGCGGAGAAACGCTTCCACTTTTGCCTTCTGATCGGCCAGTAAACTAAGAATTGATTTTTTATTTCGCTTAATCGGAACCGCCGGCTGGTTGCCCTTTTGCAAATAATATGTTTCTTCAATCGTTTGATAGGGATCATAACCATAAAGTCCTTTTTTTCCGGCTTTCCGGCTTACATACCTTGCAAGCAACAAGTGTGTTTTTCCTTCCGATAGCAGTTGAAAATAGCGCCGGCCTTTTTTCCCCTTATTCAAATAGCTTGTGTAAACAAACACTTTGCCATCTAAGTTTATACGTTTTATCAAATCGGGATTCAATACCGATACCACCTCAAATTGCCCCGAAGTAACATTATAACGCAATCCCAGGTTCTTAATAAGCGCCTTTTTTTTTGTTATTACCGTACCCATTTTCCAATCAGGATTCATGTATAAGTCATTGAAACCGGCAGGGCCATAATCCCCCGTTGATTCTAAAATCAGACTTGATGATCCGTTACCAATATATACATTTTTAATTTGAGCCGACAAGCCCGTTGACATGAAAAAGCCAACAATAAAAATAAGCAGGAAATCTTTCATTATTATTTGGTTTATAGGTTAATATTGTTGCAAAGTTAGCCTTTTCATTGAAAACACAATAATGTCTCAATATTTTATTAAATGAAAATCCTTACCGGAACAAAAGTTAGTTTTTCAGCCTTCATCGCTCACTAAAAACCCTATTTTTGCGTTTAGCTTTTTAAAAAGCAGTTTTATGTGGTCGTTGTACCTAAAAGAAGTCCGTAGTTATTTAACTTCCCTTACGGGGATGGTCGTCATTGGTATCTTTTTACTGATTACGGCTCTTTTCCTTTGGATTTTGCCCGGGAGTTTAAATGTAATAGACAACGGATACGCCAATCTGGACGGCTTATTTTCAATAGCACCTTTTGTTTTTCTGTTTTTGGTACCGGCCATTAGCATGCGGGCTTTTGCCGAAGAAAAAAAAAGCGGTACAATAGAGCTATTGCTCACCCGTCCGCTAAGCGAATTGCAAATAGTTGTGGCAAAATATTTTGCCAACTTATCCCTTGTAATTCTTGCAGTGCTTCCGACTCTTATTTACTATGTTTCGATATACCAACTGGCTTATCCTGCTGGCAATGTGGATAGCGGTGGGTTTTGGGGCTCCTTTATAGGCTTGCTTTTTCTCGGGGCAGCTTTCACAGCTATAGGTTTGTTTAGCTCATCAATTACCGATAATCAAATTGTTGCATTTCTAATTGCCGTTATTTTGAGTGCTTTTTTTTACCTTGGGTTTAATTTAATCATGTCGTTTTTCGGGCAATTCAGCATGCTAATTCAGGATATGGGCATCCAGTCCCATTACGCCTCCATGAGCCGCGGTGTAATCGACACTCGCGACCTGATTTATTTCCTGAGCCTGATTGTTTTATTTATCGCCCTGGCAACTTATTCGCTAACGAGGAGGAAGTGGAGCGTATGAAAAAGCCGAAAGTCTATAATAATTCCGAAAAGAGAAAGCATCAGAAAAACCTTTTGATACTTATAATTATCTTATTGTTAATTAATTGGTTAGGCCAAGATGTTTATCGACGTATTGACCTTACGTCAGACAAGCGCTTTAGTTTGTCACCGGCAAGTCTTCGTATTTTGAAAAACATTCATGATAAAGTCTCCATCACGGTTTACCTGAAAGGTGATTTTCCAGCAGGGTTTAAACAGTTGCAAAAAGAAACCAGGGAAATGTTGGAAGAATTTACCGCACGTTCTTCTTACATTAGCTTCCGCTTTAAAAACCCTTCGGCCTCATCTGACCTTAAAAAACGAAACCGGATTTACAAACAACTTATTGATGCCGGGCTAAGCCCCACCAATCTTCAGGTAAAAACCAAAAATGGGATGGAGCAGCAAATTATTTTTCCCGGGGCAATTATCCGATACCAAAATAAGCAGATGCCCGTGGGTTTACTCGAAACAGAGCAGAACATTCCTCCTGCGCAAGTCATTAATCATTCTATAGAAAATCTCGAATTCCGGCTTATTCACGCCATTCACAGTTTAACGCAGAAGCAAAAACCTGCACTTGCTTTTCTCCGAGGGCAGGGTGAATGGCAGGGCAAAAATATTGCTGATATCGTACAGAGCCTGAAAACCGATTATTCTCTTTCTTTTATCACATTGCGTGGGAAAAGGGAAAGACTGCTGCAACGGCAAATTGTCGACAGCAACACGAATAATTTTCAGGTTAAACCCCGTTATAAAGTGTTGATCGTGGCCGGGCCTGATTCTGCTTTTTCAGAAACAGACAAACTTGTTATTGATCAATATCTGATGTATGGCGGAAAAATCTTATGGCTTATAGATCCTGTATTGGCCAGCATGGACAGCATCCGGCAATCGGAAACTACGGTTTCCATTGATAAGAACCTGGGGTTGCAAGACCAGTTATTTACTTATGGTATCCGCTTAAACAAAAATTTAATCCTTGATCTTAACGCCGCTCCCATTCCCGTTCATACCGGTCAAATGGGTAGTCAGCCACAAATTGAATTTTTACCATGGTATTACGATCCCATCATCAGTCCGCAATCGAAAAACCCGATCGTAAAAAATCTTAACAGTCTCCGATTTAACTTTGTTAGCAGCATTGATACGGTGGCAGTGAAAGGTATAAAAAAAATTATTTTACTAAAAACTTCACCCTATTCAGGTATCGAAAAAGTTCCGGGTATCATCAGCCTGGCTATTTTACGCAACAAGCCCAATCCTTATTTTTTTAAAGGCCCTGCACAAAATGTGGCTGTTTTGCTGGAAGGGAAATTCCCGTCCGATTTTAAAAACCGATTGTTTCCCGGGATGAAAAACAAAGACTTTCCTTTTAAGAAAAAAAGCCTGCAAACGGCCATGGTTGTAGTGTCGGATGGCGATATAATCCGCAACCAGTTAAAAATTCCGGAAGGCTATGCTTTACCCTTGGGATACGACCAGTTTACACAGCAAACCTATGGAAATAAAGCCTTTATCCTTAACACAATAAGTTACCTCAGCGAAGGCCCAGGTCTGATTTCATTGCGTAAACGAGAGTTGAAATTACGGTTGCTCGACAAGACAAAACTCATCAAACAGCTCCTTCAGTGGCAGCTTTTAAATGTGCTGGCACCATTGCTGATAATCTTGCTATTAGGTTGGATACTTGCGCTGATCCGCAAACGAAAATATGGGTATAAAATACCAAAAATTTAAAACTACTTGCGGGTGATATTCCTGAATCCGGCCCGGGCTTATTCCAACAACTTTTTAAAATAATCGTAAAGATAAAACTGTGAGCGGATAGGTTCTTCGCCTTCTTTAGCATGTTTGTACAGGTTTACAGGTTCACTGTTTATACAACGGGCTTTCACGTTGTCAGCCCATTGTGTTTCCAGCATAAACATGAGCTCTTTTCGTATATTTTCATCATAAATGGGGCAGGCCACCTCAAACCTGTAATCGAAATTACGGTTCATCCAATCGGCCGACGAAATGTAATAAAGCGGCGAACCCCCATTGGCAAAAACAAACACCCGCGAATGCTCTAAGTACTTATCAATAACACCCTGTATTTCAATATTTTCACTAAAACCGGGAATACCCGGAACAAGCACACAAATTCCCCGGCAAATAATCCTGATTTTCACACCGGCATTGGAGGCCCGGC
>CAJXKB010000038.1 GCA_913055825.1 uncultured Bacteroidota bacterium | reverse complement strand
ATAATCTAAAAATTTTCAAAATTTATCCCATTTAGGCATTTTCAATGTCAAAAAATTATTTTTTTGTTTTGTTGCGGATATGAGGTATAATTTGCTGCCTTTAAATATGTTTGTGTATCCCGTTTGGTTGTCAAAAAAAATCCTCTTTTTTGCAATAATTGAATACCTTGATTAAAATAGTTTTTAGCTTCATCCGCAATATTATTTGATGCTGCATTACTTTGTGAGTGTATTTTCAGATTATCTCTATTTCTATTTATTGAACCCTTATTTTTCGTCCCACTATCCACATGCCGTGTAGTTAATGTATCCTTTTCCATAGTATCGTTTCTCCGGTTATTGCCCTTGCAATTAATTATAAATAAAGCAATTACGATAATAAAAATTTTATTTATCTTCATCTTCCTATAGTAAATGTTTGATTAAAATATGTTCCACTGAAAAAAACCTGCCCCAGTATTGACCGAATAAACAACATAAACATCAACACCAACATTTCCTGTTTGAGGCACACCAAAGGTAGTACTTCCCTTTGGCGCAAGTCTGAGGTGTTGTATTTGGGATTTCATATTTTCAAAAATACGGAATTGTTTGGTTTTGAAAAGGACAGTTGATATCCAAATAAAGTAAATATCACGAGTCGCCTCCCTCCGGCGCCGCTTCAGACTCGCGATAGTTAGGAGCCGAGACCCTGAAATTTGTAATAATAGATAAAGAAAAAGCCCGATTGCTCGGGCTTTTCACTTTATGACATTTAAAATCGTCCTTGATTTTGCAGCATTTTCAATATCCATCCAAGGTTAAATAATAAGAATGCTATTAAAGGGAATAATATAGCACCAAGCCTTTTCTTTCCTTTTAACTCTTTCTCATACTTTTTCAATATGCCTTTATACTTTCCTTTATGAACTAATAATAAGTAAAACCAAATTATTAGAAAAAAGAACAGAAAAATAGATAACCACTTAAAAACCTCCATGTTCAGCACTCCTTTAGGCACAAAAAGAATTCCCAAAAAGAAAATACTGAAGTAGTATAACATAAAAGTAAATGCGATAATAAGCATTGAACTAAATGGGGCAACATCTCGATTCCCCACTCTAACTTGAAAACTGTAGTACTTACAATATAAATATTCTAAAAATTTCATTTTCTAAGGTTTATTTCTCCAAAATAATCAAATCCCTTAATACCCAAATAAAGGAAAGGAGACTCGTGCCATTTTAACCATTGTAAATCAATTTTTACAAATCCCTTGATACCCGAGGAAACATCACGAGTCGCCTCCCACCGGCGCCGCTTCAGACTCGCGATAGTTAGTTTTTATTTTTGGCGCGAGTCTGAAGCAAGGCCTTTAGCGATGGAGACTCGTGCCTTTATTTTAACCCCTTTTAATCTAATAAAACAACCTTTACATAACCCTTTATACCCGAATAGTCCATGGCACTGCTCCAGGGATAACACATAGGGTCATTTACAAATCCTTGTTTTACCGGATTATTATGTAAATAATCTACCTTTTGCTCAATTATTTTATTGTAATCCAACTCAATTGGATGATTCCCATTCTGCCAAAACTGGTATTTTTCATTTTGTGAATTAACTTTCCCGGCTTCCCTAAATATTGTTAACATCCAATTTCTTCGACTTTCACCCATATTTCTTTTTATTGCTTCTATTATTTTAACTGAAGTAAACTTTTTCATATCTCGCAATATTGCCTCTAAGGGTTGTTCTCCTTTTTTAGAAACAATCATATGTACATGGTTTGTCATAATTACCCATGCATGAATTACTAACCCTTTGTTCTTAATGCACCAGTTAAAACTATCAACAACAATTTCCCTATAAACATCCCTTGTAAAAACATCTACCCACCCAACTACTGAAAAGGTAATAAAATACATTCCATCCGGATTTCTGAATTTATAATTGTGACTCATGGTACAAAGTTATGGGAATTGTTGTTTCATCAGCATTCCTTGATACCCGAATAAAGTAAATATCACGAGTCGCCTCCCACCAGCACCGCTTCAGACTCGCGATAGTTAAGTGTTAGTATAAAAAGTTACCCCCTTTGGCGCAAGTCTGAAGCAAAGCCTCTAGCGCTGGAGACTCGTGCCCTTATTATTCAACCTTTACAAATCCCTTGATAACCAAATAAAGGAAACATCACGAATCACTTCCCACCGGCAATGATTCAGACTCGCGATAGTTAGTTTTCAATTATTCTTTCAACTCAAGTTCTTTGGGTATTTTTAGTTCTTTTCGCTTTTGTAAATACTCATCCTTTTTTAAAGGTCCATAAATGTTATTAGAAACTTTATTTATTATCCAAAATTTCTTTAACTTACTTTTTTTTAAAATTTCATCTCGTTTTTTTAATGTTACATGAGGTGTTTTATTAATGCTATCCAAAATCAGCTTAACGGGTATCTGTTCAACTATAATAAATTTTGAATCTTCTTTAAAACTTTTAATATGAGATTCAATTACTACAGTATTGTTTTTATCAAGTAAATAAAAATAACTATTCCCGTCATAATCTACTTTATATCCTCCACCTAATTCCATTGGGTACTTTTGTGTACATGATGAAGCAAACATCATTATTAACACAATATTTATAATTATTTTTTTCATTATCTAGGTATATACACAGTTCCATTAAAATTAATCATATAGGCTCCTCCAAACCCTTTGGCGCGAGTCTGAGGATTTGTATTTGGGATTTCATGTTTTCAAAAATACGGAATTGTTTGGTTTTGAAAAGGACAGTTGATAACCAATTAAAGGAAACATCACGAGTCGCCTCCCACGAGCGCCGCTTCAGACTCGCGATAGTTAGGTTGTGCATTTCTATTTTTTCACCAATTTCAACTCTTTTGGAACTCCTAATTCTTTTCGTTTTTGCAAATATTCATTCCGATTTAAAGGGCCATAAACATTAGAATACCGAGCAAACTTTGATAATGTATCCAAAGAGTATTCACTTTTCTCTTTCTTGTTGATTATCCAATATTGTCGAAAAGCGCTTTGCTCAAAAGCTTCATTAGCTTCTTTATAATTCATTGTCCTTATATTTGGAATAGAATCCCAAGGACGTTGAGATGCAATAATAAAAGTTGAATCAAATGCATATTCTAAAATTGACTGACTAATTATTACAGTGTTTTCAGAATTAACAATTTCTAATGCATCTTTTCCTTCATTAATGAATTTATATCCGTCTCCTAAATCAGGATATTTTAAACAACCCGATATGATTGTTAATATTGACAAGCTTAAAATAAATGCAAACTTTTTCATAATCTTACTTTTATTTTGGTATGGTGGTAGTTCCATTAAAGTATACTGGATATGGACCACCCCAAATTAATGGTACTAATGTGGCAGCAGGACTTAACCATAGATTATAATTAATACCCGCACCGATTATATTCCCCACATTTCTACCCATAGAGACTCATGGTACAAAGTTATGGGAATTGTTGTTTAATCAGCATTCCTTGAAACCCAAATAAAGGAAATATCACGACTCGCCTCCCACCGGCGCCGCTTCAGACTCGCGATAGTTGAGTGTTAGTATAAAAAGTTATTGTACGGATAACGGATGGCGTGTACAGTTTGGATGTGGTCGTAAAGCAGTTTTTTGAATTCGTCGTAGTTTTCTTTGGTTTTGGCAGAGATAAAAATACAGGGTTGGTTTTCTTTGGCCATCCAGGTGGCTTTCAGCTCGTCGAGGGTGGCGTTTTCACGTGTAGTCGGACTCAGGTCGTCGGCATCTTTTTCCACAAACCGGAAAGCATCAATTTTATTAAAAACCATGATCATATCTTTGTCGCCGGCCCCAATTTCCGTCAGGGTTTGCGTAACTGTTTTAATCTGGTCTTCAAATTCGGGATGAGAGATATCCACCACATGAATCAAAATATCCGATTCGCGTACTTCATCCAGAGTCGATTTAAACGATTCCACCAGATGGGTGGGCAACTTACGGATAAAACCAACCGTATCGGATAACAGAAAAGGTAAATTCTCAATCACCACTTTACGCACGGTTGTGTCGAGGGTGGCAAAGAGTTTGTTCTCAGCAAAAATATCCGATTTACTCAACAGGTTCATCAAGGTTGATTTTCCCACATTGGTATAACCTACCAAGGCTACACGGACAAGCTTGCCGCGATTTTTACGTTGCGTGGCTTTTTGTTTATCGATTTCTTTAAGGCGCTTTTTCAGCAAACTGATTTTATCGCGGATAATCCGGCGGTCGGTTTCTATTTCGGTTTCTCCCGGTCCCCGCAGACCAATTCCACCCCGTTGCCTTTCGAGGTGCGTCCACATCCGCGTTAAGCGAGGCAACAGATACTGATATTGTGCCAGCTCAACCTGTACTTTGGCATGGGCTGTCTGTGCCCTTTTGGCAAAAATATCGAGGATAAGGTTGGTACGGTCAAGGATTTTACACTCCAGCACACGCTCCAGATTCCGCAGTTGCGACGGGCCCAGCTCATCGTCAAAAACCACCATATCAATTTCTTCCGCTTTTACATACTGAAAAATTTCCTCCAGTTTACCCGACCCAACGTAAGTCTTCGGATTGGGATAGCTCAGCGATTGCACAAAACGTTTTACGGCAACGCCACCGGCAGTCTCCACCAGAAAAGCAAGCTCGCTAAGGTATTCGTTAACCTTTTCTTTGTTTTGAGTAGGGGTAGCCAAGCCGACGAGTACAGCCCGCTCGGAGGCTAAGGATTGCGTTGAATTGTTTTCTGACAAAGTCGTTCCGTTCTTTTTTAACTAGTAAATATTTCTGAAGCCGATAATCTGACGCACTTCGCGCATGGTTTGCTGGGCATTGGCACGGGCTTTTTCCATACCCATATCAATCACTTTTTGGATGTATGCCTCATCGGACGAGATCGATTTGATGCGTTCGAGAAATGGTTCGGTAAAAGCAATCACATCTTCGGCCAACTGCTTTTTCAAATCGCCATAGCGAATGGTGCATTTGTTGTATTGCTCGTCGAAATACGCTACCACATCCGGTTTTGATACCACATTTAACAACGTAAAGAGGTTTTGGATGGGTTCGGGTTTGGTTTGGTTCATTTCGGTGGGGCCACTGTCGGTAACCGCCCGCATGATTTTTTTACGGATGACTTTGGGGTCGTCGTTCAGGAAAATAGCATTGGCTTCCCCTTCTGATTTTCCCATTTTCCCCGAACCGTCCAGCCCGGGAATTTTCACCAGTGCTTCACCGAAATTATAAGCCGTCGGGATGGGAAAAAATTCCTGTCCGTACATGTGGTTAAAGCGACGGGCAAAAGTCCGGGTCATCTCCAGGTTTTGTTCCTGGTCTTTTCCCACCGGTACTTTGGTGGCTTTGTGGATGATGATATCGGCTGCCATCAACGTGGGATAGGTCAACAATCCGGCATTGACATTGTTGGGTTGTTTGCGGGCTTTTTCCTTAAACGTGGTAACACGTTCCAACTCACCAAGATAGGCGTTCATATTGAGGAAAAGATACAATTCGGCGGTTTCGGGAATATCGCTTTGCAGATAGAGGGTGGCCTTTTCGGGGTCGAGACCGGCAGCCAGGTATTCGACCAACACTTGACGTACATTTCCCTGCAAATTGTCGGGATGCGGATGGGTGGTCAGCGAATGATAATCGGCAATAAAAAAATAGCATTCGTTGGTCTCCTGCATCTTCACAAAATTCTTTACCGCACCAAAATAATTTCCCAGGTGCAGATGGCCTGTGGGCCTAATCCCGCTTAAAACAATGTCTTTCTTTTCCATGGGGCAAAAGTAGTAAAAAACAAAAATGGATACGACGGCTAAATTTTAGTTTAATGTGCTATTTTACTTTGATATGCTGAGGAAACAATTAAAGCTGTAACAAATTCATAATAGGTTAAACAAAACAGCCATGAATCTTGAGGGTATGAATCATGAGGAAACCGTAACTTCTTATGACTTCATTAAATAATTAACGGTTCGTTTCAAAAGGAGATGGCTTCTTCGCTCTCCCCACAACCCTTAAAAGCTCATCGCCATAACGAACGTTTTTATAAGAAGTTACCCTCATCGTTAAATACAATTTCTTTACTACCTGTTCGTCATTGCGAAGAACCCTGAAAGGTTTCAGGGATCTGAAGCAATCTCAAAGAGTAATCGACATCTGATGATGGAGTAAAATGAATTATTTTTTACTTAGCGCATCAGCCTTTTTAATCAAGAAGAGATGAAACACTCATTTTCTCTACCTTTCAGGTTTTTATCAACCTGAAAGGAGAATGTATGCTGAAAGGAAAAAGGAAGGGATAAAAAAAGCCGGCCGATAAATTCCGGCCAGCTTTTTCAGTTTAAGGGACGTCTCCTTTAGAGGTCTTTTTTCACGAGGTAGAAATCAACTTTTTCGGCATAATCGCCATCAATACGTTCCTGCATTTCGTCGAGGTTGGCCGGAGGTGGAACGATTACACGATCACCTTTTTTCCAATTTAATGGCAGGGCAACCTTATTTTTATCTGAAACCTGCAAACCTTCCAGCACCCGTAAAATTTCATCCATATTTCTTCCCACATTCAAAGGATAGTACATCACCAGCCTGATTTTCTTGGAAGGATCAATGAAGAATACGGCACGAACGGCAGCGGTTTCGCTTTCGTTGGGTTGCAACATCCCGTAAAGTTTAGAAACTTTCATGTCGATATCGGCAATGATGGGAAAATCGAAATAGACGCCGGTATTTTCACGAACATTGTTTACCCATGCCAAATGTGCATGAATACTGTCGATACTCAGGCCCATCAATTCTGTGTTCAGTGCATCAAATTCGGCTTTGCGTTGGGCAAACCCGCTCATTTCGGTAGTACACACCGGCGTAAAGTCGGCAGGATGTGAAAACAAAACGACCCATTTGTCTTTTGCATATTCCGAAAATTTAATTTTACCTTTTGTGGTTACGGCTTCAAAATCAGGAGCCTGATCGCCGATACGCGGCATTACATTGTTTAATTCTTGTTCCATTTTTTTAATTTTTATTTGATTAATAATTCTATTGTTTTTTAAATTAGTTTCTGTTTAAAAAAGCACTATACATCCACACCAGTTTTTCCTGTTCGCGAATGTAGTCGCTCATGAGGCTGTTGGTACCTTCGTCGTCAGCATCACCCGACAGTTGAAGCAAAGCCCGTTGTTTTCCAATCAAAAAAGCAAAACTGCTCAGGATGTTTTCCACATCAGCCACACCATCAGTGGTTTTTGTGGCCTCTGCAATTTCTGCGGCTTCACGGTATTTGCTGTAACGATACTCGGGCTGATAACCCAGGGTTAAAATTCGTTCGGCAATTTCATCAATCTTAATGATCAAATCGTTATAAAGTTCTTCAAATTTAATGTGCAGCTCAAAGAATTTTTCACCCCTGATGTTCCAGTGAAACCCTCTTACATTCGTATAAAAAATTTGGTAGTTGGCCAGCAATTCCTGAAGTCCGTCAGAAAGCGTTTGTGCCTTTTGTGTATCAATTCCTATTTTATTCATCTTTTCGTTTTTAGGTTCATTTTTAATTACAATGCAAAAGTCGGCCTTTAAATAACATCAGTCAAATCAATTGTTTTTATATTAAGATAGATTTTATCTATATTTGCACCATGATTAGCTTAATACAATTAGAATACGTAGTTGCAGTTGACACCCACCGTCATTTTGCCAAAGCCGCTGAAAAATGCTTTGTTTCGCAGCCAACGCTAAGCATGCAATTGAAAAAGATGGAAGAGGAGTTGGGGATTATTCTTTTTGACCGGAGCAAACAGCCGGTAATTCCCACCGAAGCCGGGAAAGTTATTATTGAGCAGGCCCGTTTGGTGCTTCAGGAGGCAAAGAAAATAAAACTATTGGCCGATGAAACTAAAGATACCATCAGCGGGGAATTACGGGTTGGGATTATTCCCACCATTGCTCCTTATTTACTGCCACGATTTGCCGGTGATTTCAAAAAGAAATTCCCTCATATTCATGTAATTGTGGAGGAAATTGTCACCGATCGCATCGAAGATAAATTACAAAAAGATTTATTGGATGTGGGTATTTTGGTAACCCCTTTGCATAATCATTCAATTATTGAACATCCTTTGTATTATGAAGAGATGATGGTGTATTCGAATGCCACGCACCCCCTGGTAAGCAAGCCGGTGATTAAGATTAAAGACATCGCTACCCCTGAAATGTGGCTGCTCAGCGACGGACATTGTTTCCGTCACCAGGTGGTGAATTTATGCGATTTACATGATTTACAATCCGACAAACTACCTTTTGAATTTGAAGGAGGTTCGCTTGACACCCTGATGAAAATCATTAACCAAGAAGGGGGTTATACACTTATTCCGGAACTGGCAGCACTGGATGTACCGCAAAAGCGTATTCACCAGGTGCGTCATTTTAGCAAGATTTGTCCGTTGAGGGAAGTAAGCCTGGTTTACACCCGTCGTTTTGCAAAAACACGGATGATTAAATTACTGGCTGAAAGCATTGTACAATCGGTTCCTAAGCACTTAACCGACAAAAAGCGGGGGGTACTGGTCGAATGGCGATAAATAAGCCTAAAAAATTGTATTTTTCTACCTGGTTTCAACGCAAATTAAACTAATTTTGAATCTTCTTTTATGAATGATTTAAATGCCATAAAAAAGCCAATTTCCAAGGATATAAAAGCCTATCATCAGGTTTTTAAAGATACAGTACGTTCCAAAATTCCGCTTTTGGATGTTGTAATGAAATATATCCTTCATACTAAAGGTAAGGAAATAAGACCAATTATTGTTTTGTACAGTGCCGGGTTGGTGGGAGAAATTAACCAAAGTACTTATTATGCTGCCACACTAATTGAGCTATTACATACGGCTACACTGGTACATGATGATGTTGTTGACAATTCCAATAAACGCAGGGGCATGTTTTCTGTTAATGCTTTGTGGAAAAATAAAATTGCAGTTTTGTCGGGCGATTATTTACTGGCCAAGGGTTTGTTACTTGCTATAGAAACAAAAAATGCCCATTTGTTGGAATATGTTTCCAAAGCCACGCGTGACATGAGTGAAGGCGAGCTTCTTCAAATAGAAAAAGCCCGTAAATTGGATATCGGTGTTGATTTATATTATGAAGTTATCCGGAAGAAAACAGCGTCGTTATTAGCATCCTGTTTTGCCACCGGTGCTTCTTCAACGATTTCAGACAAGGCCTTAATTGAAAAAATGTGGCAAATTGGTGAATATACGGGTATGGCTTTTCAAATTATGGATGACATACTCGATTATGAAAAAACTTCCGTTACAGGAAAACCAACAGGAATTGACATAAAAGAAAAGAAAGTAACACTTCCGCTGATTTATTTGTTGAACAACTCCGAACCTGCTAAAAAACGAAAATTGATGGATACCGTAAAACATAAAAATAACAATCCGGAAAGTGTAGCTTGGTTAATACAGGAAGTTCACAGAGCCGGAGGTTTTGATTATGCACGGGAGAAAATGAAGGAATTTAAAAATAAGGCGTTGAAATTATTAATGGAATTTCCTGAAAATGATGCACGTAAGGCGTTGGAAGACATTATTGAATTTACTATTAGCCGGACTAAGTAAACAGGGATAACAGGTTAAAAAAAGCGCCATAAATAAATTGAGGCGCTTTTTTAATTATCTGTTATTCAGGGAGTATTGTAATCATTCAACAATGATCTTCCGGTTAATATAGCCTTTTATATCATTATCTGAGCCAATGGTAATTTTCACAAAATAAACACCTTTTATCAGGTTGGCATTTACAATTGCTTTTTTATCATTATAAGTTTTTGAAAATACAAGGACTCCCTGTGTATTTACAACATCCACTTTGTAAACATTTTTCTCGGCATCAATAGTAAAGCTGCCCGAATTAGGATTGGGGAAGATGCTCACTTTACCTACAATGGTTGTATTTTCAGGAATTCCGGTACATTCTACCCGGTAAATCGTAATGGATCCTGATACGGTTTCTGCACCGTCATAGACGTTTAAAATGTATTTTGTAGTATCATTGAAAGGTTTGATAACCGGGTTTTGTTCGGTGGAACTAAATCCCAGCGGTTTTGTTCCCCAGCTGAAATTATAATTTCCCGAACCACCGGTTACCACGGCAAATAACTGTGTGGTATCTCCCGAACAAACCGTGGTGCGGTTAGCACGGATGGTCACTGCCAATACATCCTGGGCATCAATATAGTCGGTTAGAACCTTTGTGTAAGAAGTGTCGGCGTTATATGCTGTTAGTTTCACGGTATAACGGCCGGCTTTGTCGAAACGAACCACCGGGTTTTGTGAAGCGCTGCTTGTACCGGATAAATAAGTCAATGTAGTGGGTGTAAATTCCCATTTCCACGAAGTAGGGTTAACGTTGGATTTATCGGTGAAACGTACCGTATCAACTATTTTGGGACTTGTATTGTCGGCTTCAAAGTCGGCTTCCTTTATGGCTTCTATTTTACCGGTAAACAAAGGAGATTTCCATAAACCACGTCCAAAAGTGGCTGCGTAAATTTGCCCGCCACCCGTACTGTCGTATTGAATTTCAAGTTCATCTATCACAACATTGGGTAAATTAGCGGTAAACGGAACCCAACGCGAGTTATTCTGTCGTACAAAAATCCCTACATCGGTACCCACATACAACTCGGTAGTATCCTGTTTTAACGTATTTTGAACAATACAATTGACGGGTAACTCAGGTAATCCGGTTGAAACATTTTCCCAGCTTTTTCCGCCATTGGTAGTTTCAAAAACACCAAATACATTAAATCCACTCATGGTTACCCAAAACGTGTTGGGATCATCGTTTTTTACAGCAACATAGGTAATACTTGCTTTATCTACAGGTAACGAACCGGTAATATCAGTCCAGTTAAGTCCACCATCAGTAGTTTGATATAAAATTTGATATGTGGCTGCAAAAATAACTTTATTGTTTGATGGAGCAATCGCCATAGAACGAATATTTTTGTCATTCCAGGTACTAATTTTTTTCCATGTATCGCCCTGATCGGTGCTTTTAAATACATCCTGATAACCGATATACAAGGTTTTATGATCTGCCGGGTCTATTACATAAGGGGTAACCCAGGCTCCTTTCCCTGTTAAACCATCTGTAATATCAGTTGAATGTTTCCAATGATCCTTCGTACGTGAAAGGCTTCCGTTAGGTGTTTCTGCATATTGTGTATTTACATCAGTATAATCTATCAGGCATTCCATACCATCGCCACCCATAACATCATCCCATTTTGCGGAAGAATACAGTTTTGTCCCGTTATCCTGAAGGCCGGCTATAATTTCACCGCTAACTGTTTTTGAAGTGCTTATCCGGTAAATCTGACTGGTAATCAGTCCGCTGCCGATATAGTTCCAAAGGCTGTCGTTTTCGCTGGAGTAAATTCCGCCGTCATTACACTCGAATAATTTATTTGTACCGGGCTGGTAGGCCAGATAATGTTTATCGGCATGGGCAATGTCGTTTTTATTGTCGCACGTACTTGACCAGTGATTGCTTTTTGACCATGTTTTTCCTCCATCTTTCGACATCCAGTTATTCACACCACCGACGAATACTTTATTGGCATTAGTGGGGTCAACAGCGATGGTTAAATCGTACCAGCCTTGTCCGCCCGTATCTTTTCCATCACAATTATAACCCAGTATGTTGATCGTATCCATCACTACTTTATATGTTTTGCCACTATCGGCTGAGCGATAAACAGCATGTAAACCATCGTCGCTTCCTGCCATCACTGCGTAAACTACATTGGCACTGTCGGGACTAACAGCCAGCTCAGTACGTGCACCACTGCTGTTTGATTCGTCAACTACTTTGTCCCATGTATATCCACCGTCGGTACTATTATAAATTTCGCCCCAATAGGTTGAAGCATACATATGTGTGCTTGACCCGGGCAGAAATTCAAGGTCCCTGAAATGTTTACTGTTTATCACTTTCCAGCTTGCCCCGGCATCGGTAGTTTTAAACAAACCGCCATTGGTAGCTGCGTAAAGGGTATTATTATTGTTAGGATCCAGCAAAAGCCTGTAAACCATCCCATATTGATTTTGTTTCCAGTTGAGGCCGGTGGTATTCCAGGTTTGTCCTCCATCGGTCGATTTAAGTACACCTATCGAATAAGTATCCCAATGGTCTTTGTCGCCGGTTCCCAAATACACAATATCATCACCACCTTCGTTTACAACCACCATATCTGCTACACCCAGCGCATTGTTAAAATCGCCCAATGGCGTCCAGTTAACACCGCCGTCAGTTGTTTTCCATGCGCCGCCTGAAGCGGATCCTACATAAATAGTATTGGTGTCTAATGGACTAAAAGCCACACAGTTAATGCGTCCTAAACCGGCATAACCGCCAAGGCTTACTGTTGGACCTACGCTTGACCAATTTCCTGCTGTACGTTCTGTTGCTTTTAAATGAGTGGCTTTAAAAGCCCTATAAATATCAAATGCAGAAACTGTAGGAAAGTTACCTGTTTTCGGATCAACACGGCTTTCCCAAAACCATTCCCAGCGTTTGAATTTCTCATAATTTTCGTCCAGGTTCTCATTTTCTTCCCTTCGGTTGGGTTCGTTTAGTTTCTCCTTGTCCCAATAAGTATAAAATGCTTTTTGATAATCTTTCAGGCTCAACGATTTTGCCTGTGATTTTTCCTTCGGAAGATTTTTTAACCATTCCTGGGCATGAACAATCGGTGATATGCTCAATCCCAAAAATAATAAAAGGGAAAAAAGCACCTTTTTTTTGCTGTTTGTTTTTTTCATAATTATTTTGTTATATTGACATATCTTATTATGAAATCTTATGAAAGAGTTTAAGGAAAAAATAAAGATGTGTCAAATGAATATTTATTTAGTTGCAACAAAATTAATAAAATTTAACGGGTCAAAGTAGAAAATTAACGAATAAAAAAATCCCGCTTTGATAAGCGGGATTTTTTCGATCAGGCAATCGGGTTGTTTTATTTCATCAATTCATTCAATTTTTTAACTAAGGCATCACCACGAAGGTTTTTAGCAATAATTTTTCCATCGGGGCCAATGAGCACATTGTGAGGAATTGACTGGACACCGTATAATTTACCGGCTTCGGAGCTCCAGTATTTTAAATCGGAAACCTGTGGCCAAGTCAACCCGTCTTTTTTAATGGCTTCAACCCATTTGTCGTGAGTTTTGTCGAACGAAACACCAAATACGGTAAAACCTTTTTTATGAAACGCTTTGTACGCTTTTACTACGTTGGGATTTTCGGCACGGCATGGCATGCACCATGAAGCCCAAAAATCAACGAGTGTATATTTATGATTTTTCACTACCGATGAAAGCGACAGCGGCTTACCATCGGGATCGCTGAGTGTAAAATCAACAAACGGCTGCCCCACAGCTACTCTTTTAAGTGTTTTTACCCTGTTTTTTAAAGCAACTACATACTCATTATTATTTAAAGTGCTGTCGAAACGGCTGGATACCGAATCAAGTTGATTTAAACTCAACGTATAGGAATTGCTCATCACGAGGTATGGAGAAATTACACTTTTGTTATGTGTCATAGCGTAAGCCAGCAAATATTTCATCCTGTTGGCTTCAATTTGATTGTATTGATCCGTAATGGTTTGCATTTTAGCTGCATCTTTTTGACTTCGTGCCATACTATACTGTTGGCCCAATGCTCTTTCCTGTTGTTGAAAACGCTTGGTCGAATCGCGATAAGCATCGAATTCGGCTTGGCTTTTAGAACCGGTTATGGTCGGGGTTCTCATATTTTTTAAATCGGCTTCCACACTAATATTGCTATTTTCTACCCAAACCGGGATGTAAGCATTAAACTGCCTGATGGTCAGATAGTAAAGTTCGGGTGATTTTACTGTTCCGGTAAATGTTCCCTGGCCGTCTTTCAATTGTACCGAATCGAGTTTAACCCATTCACCTTTGGCACGTTTTTGCATTACTACCTGAACATCTTGTTTCAGGTTTTTGATATTGAGCTTTATTTTAAATTGATTTTCTGCCTGTTGAGGATTATTACAAGCGACAAAAAACAGCAACGCCAAGCTAAAGAGGCTTAAAGAGAAAATAATTTTACGCATGATTTCTATTGATTTTTATTAACATTGAATTGCAAAGCTAAACAATCGTTTTAAAACATCTAATTTTTAACATTTATTAAACAAATAATTTTCGTCATAGCTTAAATTGCTTATATCACAAGCCCTCTAAAAGCCGTTAATGGTAAATCCGCCGTCCACTGCGATGCATTGTCCTGTAATGTATGAAGAAGCAGGCATACATAAAAAAACTACTGCTGCAGCTACTTCTTCTGCTTCGGCAATTCTTCCTAAGGGAGTACGGTTCAGTACATCCTGCAGATAGCTTTCATCTTTCAAAAGGTTTTCCACCAATGGGGTTTTGGTGTACCAGGGAGCTACGGCATTTACACGAATGGCATCACCGGCCCATTCTACAGCCAAATTTCGCGTAAGCTGAGCCAAAGCTGCTTTGGTCATGCCATAGGGTGCTCCGGTGCGAAGGTGGGTTAATCCGGCTACCGACAAAACATTCACCAGTGCTGCTCCCTGCGTTTTTTTTAATAAAGGATAAAACAAGCGAGAAACCATAAAATTGGAATGCATGTTGGTATTGAAAATGTGAAAATATTCTTCATCGGTATAGTCAATCGCCCTTTTCCTGATGTTGGTCCCCACATTGTTGACTAAAATATCCAGTTGCTGGTGCTGGTGGCTCAGAATTTTAAACATTTTTAAACGGTCTTCTTTCCGGGTAACATCAGCCTGAATGCCAAAAGCGCGGTATCCTTGTGTTTTCATGTGATCGAGCTGTTGTTCGATTTCTTCTTTTTTACGGGCTATCACATATACTTCTGCTCCACGTTTGGCAAGCATTTCGGCTACAGCCTGGCCAATACCTTTGGTACTTCCGGTTACCAATGCTGTTTTTCCATTTAACTTCCAGCGATTTTTCATTGTGTTATTTTTTGTGTAGTAAATGCTGATCCATCATGGGAATACTTACAAAAACAAATAAAAAGGTTATGGCTACGGGGCCTAAAAATAAGCGCCAGTAGGCCGTGTTAATCGATAATCCAAAAAGATAAATTCCCCACCAAAATGCAACTTCTCCCAAATAGTTAGGATGGTTTAACCTGCGCCACACACCTGATTTTAATCGTTGATTTTTGGTATGTGCCGAGTTCCGAAAACGACGAAGTTGGTAGTCAGCAACGGTTTCGATAACAATAGCAGAAAAAGTGATGAGTGCAGCAATTACAAAAAGCGGAACATTTGGTTTTGCTCGCAAACCATAAAAAAAATATAATGGTAAACTGCCCAAAAAAGTGAGGATAGTCGGCATCAGATGAATTCCCCATAAATTGGCCATCGGAAACCATTTTTTTGTTTTTTTACGAAGTTGGGTATAGCGCCAGTCTTCGTCTTTGATTCCTTTCCATCTAAGTATCCAATTAATAGTAAGGCGTATTCCCCAAACTGCCACCAAAGCAATAACTATCCAATGATAAGCTGTTGCTTCTTGAAAAACCAGCAGGGGACGGAACCAGTAAAATACGGTTAGAATAGGTATAAGGCTCCAGTAAGGATCGTAAATACTTGCATTTTTTGTTAACGCGCTGAAAAGATAAACCACGAGTGTGGCAACAATATTGGCGAAAGCCATTTGCCACAACGGCGAATGAATTTGTGTTTGTAAAGTGGCGAAAAGGCCAACTAAAACCGCAAGTAAATAAATGGCTAAAACTAAAACCAAGCCGGTAAACTTATTTAAATGATTTAATTTCATACAGAATAAACTATTTTTACAGGCCATAAAAGTAACTATTTATGTTGATTTTGGGAGATGCCAAGATTTCTGCTGCCGCTACCGAAAAGCTTTCGCAGTGGGGCGAGTTCGTCCCCTTTCAAACACATAACATTGTGTATGATGCTGTTTCGGGTCACCCCGATGTGTTTTTTTGTCCGGTGGACGGAGAATGGGTTGTGGCTCCCAACGTGCCGTGGAAATACAAAAAACGGTTGATACAAAAAGAGATTTCTTTTTGCGAAGGTGAAAATAGCGTGGGGGAAATTTATCCGCAAACAGCTTTTTATAATGCGGTAGTTACTGAAAAGTATTTGATACACAACCTGAAAGTTACGGATCCTGTCATTAAACAAAAAGCCGTTGGAAAAATAGCTATTCACGTGAATCAGGCTTATACCCGGTGCAGTTTGCTTCCGCTTTCGCGGGACAGATTTATTACTTCTGATGAAGGAATTTATAAAACACTTTTAAAGACCGGGATTGAAATTTATTATTTCTCGCCTAAAGGCATTTTGCTCCCGGGATTCCGAAATGGCTTTTTGGGTGGTTGTTGTGGCGTTTTTGAAAACCGGATATTTATCATCGGGCAATTAAGTTTTTATCCCGAAGGGGAAAAATTGCGCAGTGTATTACAGCATTGTAATTACGAAATTATCGAACTTTATGCCGGACCTTTGTTTGATGGGGGAGGAATATTTTTTATACCGTAAAATATTTTATTAACTTTGTGGCATCATTTAAATTGATAATGTTAACTTATCTCAACATATTTCCAAAAATGACTTTCCTGAACATCAAGGAAAGAGACAGATTCTGCTAATCTGAATACCCAATCAGATCATTTTCCTATTTAATTTCAATTTTTAAATTTTTTTATCATGGAATTACCTTTTGCAGAATCCTATAAAATAAAAACCGTTGAAAGCATTCAAAGAAGCACGCGCGAAGAACGTTTGCAATGGATTAAAGAAGCTAAATATAATTTATTCAACCTGCGGAGCAATCAGGTGTTTGTTGATTTACTTACCGACTCGGGAACCGGGGCCATGAGCGACAAACAATGGTCGGCCATGATGATGGGCGACGAAAGTTATGCCGGGGCTTCATCTTATTATAAACTTAAAGAGGCCATCGCTGATATTACCGGTTTTGAATATTTTTTGCCAACCCATCAGGGGCGGGCTGCTGAAAATGTGCTGTTTTCAGCCCTTATCAAAGAAGGCGATATTGTACCCGGAAATTCACACTTCGACACCACCAAAGGCCACATCGAATTCAGAAAAGCAACAGCGGTGGATTGTACCATCGATGAGGCTTTTCATACTGAACTCGACCATCCGTTTAAAGGTAATGTTGACTTAAACAAACTGGAAGCAGTACTGAAAAAATATCCCCGCGAACGTATTCCGCTCATCATGCTCACCATCACCTGTAACTCATCGGGAGGACAACCGGTTTCCATTGCCAATATGAGGGCTGTGAAACAAATGGCTGATCAATATGGTGTTCCTGTATTTTTCGATTCGGCCCGTTTTGCCGAAAATGCCTATTTCATCAAGTTACGTGAAGAAGCTTACCGCGATAAAAGTATCCGCGAAATTGTCCGTGAAATGTTTTCCAATGCAGACGGAATGACGATGAGTAGTAAGAAAGATGCCATTGTGAACATGGGCGGATTTATTGGTTTCAGGCATCAGGAGCATTTTGAAAAAGCGACTACTTTTAATATTTTGTTTGAAGGATTTATCAATTACGGCGGTATGTCGGGACGTGATATGAATGCCCTGGCACAAGGGCTTTATGAAGGTACCGAATTCGATTATCTGGAAACAAGGATTAACCAGGTGGCTTATCTCGGAAAACAAATACGCGACTATGGTATCCCCATTCAGTATCCCTACGGCGGGCATGCTATTTTTGTAGATGCCAAACGCTTCCTTCCCAAATTACCCAAAGAACAGTTTGTCGCCCAAACATTGGGGGTAGAATTATACATCGAAGGAGGTGTTCGGGGGGTTGAAATTGGAACCCTGCTGGCCGACCGCGACCCGGTAACCCGTGAAAACCGCTATCCCGATCTTGAGTTATTACGCCTTGCTATTCCGCGAAGGGTTTATACCAATAATCACATGGATTATGTAGCTGCCGCACTAATCAACGTTTTCGACAGACGTAAGGAGATTACAAAAGGATTTTCAATTTTGAAAGAAGCACCTATTCTAAGGCATTTTACCGTTGAACTGGAACGGGTAAAATAGACTTACAACACATTTAAACGGTTGGCATCCTGTTTGATAAAAATAAAGAGCAGAATAGTAAAAGCCCAAAGTGATGAGCCTCCGTAGCTGAAAAACGGGAGTGGAATTCCCACTACTGGTGCCAGGCCGATGGTCATGGCAATGTTGATGGTAAAATGGAAAAAAAGTACTGAAGCCACACCATATCCATAAATTCTGCTGAAAGCCGAGCGTTGTCGCTCGGCCAGCATTATAATGCGTATCAGTAAAGCTAGAAACAGCAAAATCAACACTGCAGATCCTAAAAAACCTCTTTCTTCACCCACCGTACAAAAAATGAAATCGGTACTTTGTTCGGGCACAAAATGATTCTGCGTAAGCATCCCTTTGCAGAAACCTTTGCCCGTAAGGCCTCCGGAACCAATAGCGATTTTTGCCTGGTTCACATTGTATCCGGCCCCGTGAATGTCTTTTTTGAGCCCAAGCATAATTTGTATACGTACACGCTGATGAGGCTCCAGAATGTGTTGGAAACCATAATTAACACTGAAAACAAAAACAATTGACAAGGCCAGGATGGCAATTAACGGCATGCGAATTTTTCGCAATCTTTGGCTGATCAAAAAGCCCAAAGCCATCAGGATAACAAGTGCTGCCGATACATAAATTTCTCCCCAGATTATTGTTGTAATAAACAGAGCGGCCATCAACACACCGGCAACGATAATCAGTCCCGAAAGGCCTTCACGAAACAACACCAGAACAAAGGCAAAATAAACCAAAGCCGATCCGGTATCGTTTTGTAATAAAATTAATACTGCCGGGGCTGCCAGTATTGTTACGGCTACAACTTTGTTTTTAAGGTTACGCAGATCAATGTTTCGCGTACTCAAATATTTTGCCAGGGCCAGTGCGGTGGCAAACTTCGCAAATTCAGCCGGTTGTAGAGCAACGTTTCCAATTTCAAACCACGATTTTGAACCGGCAACGGTCTTGCCAAAAAGCAACACCCCCACCAAAATAATAAGCATCAAAAAGTAAAAAACATAGGCAAAAGTGGAAAAAAACTTAGCGTCAATAATTAAAATGGTAAAAGCCAACAATAGCGCCAGCCCTATCCAAATCAACTGTTTGCCATAGCGTTGGCTCAAATCGAAAACCCATACGGACTGATCGCCGGCTGAAGCCGAATAAATGCTTAACCAGCCGTAAACAACCAGCATTAAATACAGCAAAACCGTTGTCCGGTCAATTGTCCCGAATATTTCTCCACGGCGCCTCATTTCTTCCGTTGTTTTAAATGATGAATTAAATCACCCTGCAAAATGCGTTTTTCCAACCTTTTTCGTTTTGTCCCCCCGCGTAAATATTTTTCCATCATCAAACTGGCTATAGGCGCAGCCCAAACGGAACCAAAACCGGCATTTTCCACCACTACGGCCAATGCTATTTTAGGATGATCAACCGGCGCAAAAGCCATAAAAATAGAATGGTCTGCACCATGAGGATTTTGAACAGTACCTGTTTTTCCCGCTTGCGTGAGGCTGTCCAATTTGTAAAAACGCGCAGTTCCTTCCGCTCCGGCAAAAACATCTTCCATCGAATGTTTTGCTATTTTAAAATAAGCCTGATCGATATCCACTTTGTGTATACTCTTAAAACGTGCCGAAAGTGTATCGTTGCCCGACATAGCAGTTAAAAAGTGTGGGGAAATATAAGTACCCTGATTGGCAATAATTACCGCTAAGTTAGCAAGTTGAACAGGAGTTACCAAAATTTCCCCCTGGCCAATACTGAGTGAGCGAATGGTAAGCGCATTCCAGCTTCCGCGATAAAGTTTGTCGTAGTAATTTCTGGTGGGAATATTACCGGGCTTTTCAAAAGGAATATCTGTATTAAAACGATGGCCGAAACCAAAACTAATTACTTTTTTATACCAGTCTTCGTAAGCCAAATGATTATTCTCAAAGGCCGGATTGTTTATTATTCGCTTAAAAGTTTTCCAAAAATATGAATTACACGATAAAGCAATGGCTTCTTCGAGGCGCAAAGGCGAAACATGATTGTGTGAACAGGCAATGGGTTTGGATGCCGTTCCCTGGCAGGTAAAAGGCGTGTTTACGGTAATCACCTTGTCCTGCAGTCCAATCAAAGCATTAACCAGCTTAAATGTTGATCCGGGTGGATATGTTCCAGAAATAGCCCTGTTTATCAGCGGGTTAAGACTGTCGTGTAACAGTGTCATATAATTTTTCGAGCGTGGTCGTCCTACCAAAAGGTTCGGGTCGTAGGTCGGGCTGCTTACCATGGCCAAAATTTCGCCACTTGCCGGGTCGATGGCAACAATGCTCCCAACTTTATTTTGCATGAGTTTTTCACCGTAAGCCTGCAGCTTTTCGTCGAGGCTGAGGGTTAAGTCAGTGCCCGGCACGGCAAGTGTGTCGAAACGACCGTTTTGGAACTCTCCTTTTACATTGTTATGCACATCCACTTCCACAATACGGGAACCTTTTTTCCCACGTAACACTTTTTCGTAGTAACGCTCGATACCCGATTTTCCGATGTAATCACCCTGGCGATAAAACTGGTCTCTTTTTAAATCGCGCTGATTTACCTCGCCTACATTTCCCAGCAAATGAGCAGCAACAGGGTGTGGATAATGGCGTAACATACGTGTTTGGAAATAAAAACCGGGGAATTCGTACATAATTTCTTCAATAGGCCCTTTTTCCTTTTTGGAAAGCTGTTTTAGAAATACCGACGGTTTATAGTACGAATAGTGCCGGGCTTTTTTCATTTGACGGATAAAAAAATCCTTGTCAATTTGAAGAAGCCGGCAAAATTTCATGGTGTCAATATTATTAACCTGCCGGGGAATAACCATCAAATCGTAAACCGCATCATTATAAACCAGAAGCTGGTGGTTACGATCGAAAATCCGACCACGTGGCGGATATTCGATGATCGTCCGCAATGCAATATTCCGGGCAGAAAGTTTGTACTGATTACTGGCAACTTGTAGGTAAAACAGGCGCGCCAGAAATACCAAAGCAATGAAAACAAACATTGCAATAACCACGTATTTTCTTGAAGATAACTCTTTTCTGTACATGCGAAAGCCCGAAAACTGAATTGGAAAAGCCCATCACAAAGATAGGGAAAATCAGTTGTAGTCGGTGCCCGGTTTGAAATGATTTGAGAAATGTTTGCTGAAAAAAATCCGGCAACGCTTTGCATTGTCGGATTTTTTGTACCCGGAGCCGGGGTCGAACCGGCACGAGTGTTTCCTCACTGGTTTTTGAGACCAGCGCGTCTACTAATTCCGCCATACGGGCATGGAGTTTGGTACTTTTAAGGGAGGTAAAGATAGGAAATTTATTGAAATGTCGATTTTGTTTTTCTAAACTTTTTCATAGTATTTTGGCTAATTCTTATTTTGATTGAAATGTCCGTTTTAAAGCTAATTACCAAAATACGTCATTAGTAGCGGCATGGGATGGGAACGGTAGCGCCCGCCGGCGAAAGGGGATGTGGAGCAGGCCGTAAAGTGCTGACAGAGGAAGCGCCTTTACGGCCGTGGCGGAACACCCTTTTTGCCGGTGGGACTAAAGTGGACAGCCCGGTGGGGTTCGCATAGGCTTCGCGCGAAGAGACCCCAGCCGCCCAAAAACAAATAACAGCTTACCTCCTTCATTTATTTTTATCTTTGCAGCGACCAAAATTGAATGTATGCCTCTTTTAGGAAGCTTGATAAAAAGTGCTTATACCTTGCGGAACAAACCGGTAGAGCTTAAACAGCAGTGGGTTAATCCGGTAAAAGCCCAGGAAAAGCAGCTGGTAAAATTACTGCGCAAAGCTCAGTTTACGGCTTTCGGCGAGCACTATAAATTTTCTGAAATTCTGACGGCCGGCAATGTGGCGGAAGCTTTCCGAAAAATGGTTCCCGTACATGATTATTCAAAGATGTATAAACGATGGTGGTACCGGGCGCTCAATGGCGAGCCTTATGTGAGCTGGCCGGGCAAAGTGAAATATTTTGCCCTAAGCTCGGGAACTTCTGAAGCTTCAAGTAAATATATCCCCGTTACCGGCGATATGCTCAACAGCATTAAAAGGGCGTCAGTTCGCCAGATGGTTTCGATGGTACGCTACGATTTTCCGCTTGACTTTTACCAAAAGGGAATGCTTATGATTGGGGGCAGTACCCACCTGCAATATAATGGTACTTATTATGAAGGGGATTTATCCGGCATTACGGCTGCGAATATTCCCTTTTGGTTTCAACATTTTTATAAACCCGGCAAACGGATTTCAAAGACTTCCGATTGGGACACCAAATTGACAGAAATGGTCAAAAAGGCTCATAGCTGGGATATTGGGGTCATCGTTGGAGTGCCGGCATGGGTTCAGATTTTGATGGAAAAAATTATTGAATATTATCAGGTGAAAACCATCCACGACATCTGGCCCAATTTAAGTGTATATGTGCACAGTGGGGTTTCTTTTAAGCCTTATGAAAAAAGTTTTGAAAAACTTTTTGCTAAAAGTGTGATGTATAACGAATCTTATCTTGCTTCGGAAGGTTACGTAGCTTTTCAAAACAGACTTTGTGCCACCGGAATGGATATGAACGTGGACAATGGCATTTATTTTGAATTTGTTCCTTTTAATGATGATAATTTTGATGAAGAGGGAAATCTGGTTGAAAATCCGGTGACACTTACCATGGCCGAAGTAGAAGAAAACAAGGATTATGCTTTACTGATGTCAACCAATGCAGGAGCCTGGCGTTACCTGATTGGTGATGTGGTTAAGTTTACGAACAAACGATTTGCTGAGATTCAGATTACCGGGCGTACCAAGCATTTTTTAAGTGTGGTAGGTGAGCATCTTTCGCAAGAAAACATGAACCGGGCCATTGAACTTTTGCAAGATGAATTAAATATTGAAATTAAGGAGTTTACGGTTATGGCATTCCGCCATAAAAGTATGTTTGCACACCGTTGGTATATTGGTACCAATGCCCCTCTTGATCCAAAGCTGGCAGCACAAAAAATCGACCGGTTTCTGAAAGATCTTAATGATGATTACCGTGTGGAACGCCTCGAAGCTTTACGAGATGTGGTAGTGGAAGTGGTTCCTCCCGAATTATTTTTGAAATACATGGAAATGAAAGGAAAAACGGGTAGTGCCAATAAATTTCCACGAGTGTTGAAAAACGAACGTATTAAGGAGTGGGAAGACTTTATTCATCAAAACACTACGAGATAACTTGCTCTTATGCACACATTAATTGAAGGTATATTATTAGGGCTGACTCTGGCTTTATTCTTTGGATTTGGTCCTGCTTTTTTTGCGTTGATCCAGACCGGAATCCACCGGGGATTTTCCAAAGGGTTTATTTTGGCTATTGGTGTTTTTTTAAACGACTTAACGGTGGTCAGCCTTTCCATTGTGGGTGCGCATGCCATTATGGACAATATGCACAAACACCGGCTTCTCGGTGTTGTCGGTGGTATTGTGCTTATCATTTTCGGCATGGCAACCTACCGGCACAAAATTATTGCCAATACCGATGATAAAGTGGTGAATATTAAAGAGCCACATGCTGCTTTGTATCTTGTTAAGGGTTTTCTGCTCAACATTGCCAACCCGTTTGTATGGTTATTTTGGCCCACGGTGGTATTGGGCGTTGCCGCACCTTTCATGGACACAACTTCTGATATTATCTTATTTTTTGCAGGTACCTTGTCAATGGTATTCCTCTCGGATGTTACCAAAGTATTTCTGGCTTCCCGGATCAAACAATATATCACTGATAAATTTTTGCGGCTGATTAACAAAATTGCGGGAATTGGCCTGGTTATTTTTGGTGTTGTTTTGATATTCAGATCGTTGATACTGGCCGGGATACTGTAAAATGATTCCCTGTTATTTTAATAGTCAAATAAACTCCACGGACTTAGTGCTTGTTAATAATAGTTTGTAATTTTAGCCAAAATTTTTATCATTCTCAATGAGTTTGCTGCAAACCGGAATTGTTTTTCGCTCCACCGGGAGCTGGTATGAAGTAAAAATGCCGGATGGCAATTTTCTCACCTGTAAGTTAAAAGGTAATTTTAAAATTAAAGGCCTTCGTACTACCAACCCGTTGGCTGTAGGCGATGTGGTAGATGTAAAACTGCTTCCCGATAAGGAAACAGGGCTTATTGTGAACATTCATAACCGTGAAAATTATATTATCCGAAAAGCCACCAAACTGTCAAAAGCCACACACATAATTGCTGCTAATATTCATCAGGCCGTGCTCATTGCTTCGTTGGAAAAACCCAGGACTTCAACGGGTTTTATCGACCGCTTTTTAGTTACAGCCGAAGCGTATCATATTCCGGTAACCATTGTTTTTAATAAATATGATTTGTATAATGAGGCGGTCAGGGAAAATCTGAACAAGTTGATGCGGGCTTATGAACAAGCCGGATATACCTGTTTGATTACTTCGGCAAAAGAAGGGTTTCATGTGGAGGAGTTTAAAAATATTTTAAAAGATAAAATCAGTCTGCTTTCCGGACATTCGGGAGTTGGAAAATCAGCCTTAATTAACAAAATTGATGCAAAGTTGAATCTCAAAGAAGGCGAAATTTCACAGGTCCATCTTAAAGGAAAGCACACTACTACTTTTTCCGAAATGTATTCCCTCGCATTTGGTGGCTATATTATTGACACACCCGGAATTAAAGAATTTGGTTTAGTAAGATTTGACAAAACCGAGCTGGGACAACGATTTCCTGAAATCAGGCATTACATGCATGCATGCCGGTTTAATAATTGTTTACATGTAAATGAACCGGGTTGTGCGGTTATACAGGCGGTGGAAAGGGGCGATATCCCCGAATTCCGATATCGTAATTATTTGAACATGTTAGAGGATATCGAAAATACATAGGCATTGTTCGGATTAGTGCTTTTTATTTTTCAGCATTTTTGGGAAGATCATAAAATCAAGTTCGCTTTTGGCCGATGAAATTTCTTCCCATTTTCCGGTATTGATTTTTACACATACTATTCCCGAAGTGGGAAGGTTCCCGATTTGATGTTCCCAATCTAAAAAATTATTGGCTAAATCGTTGAATGTCATGTTGTGGCCCACAATCATCACCCGGCTAAGCCTGTTGGGAAGTGTATATAATTTTTCCAGGATTTCGTCCGGGTCACCGTGATAAAAATTGGGGTCAACACTAATTTTGTCTAACGGAAAACCCAGGCCTTTGGCAATAATTTTTGCTGTTTTCCTTGCTCTGACGGCCGAGCTACAGATGATGAGTTCGGGAATTTGTTTTTTCTCCTTAAGCCACCGGGCAATTTTTTTTGTACGTTCAATTCCGACCGGCAGTAAATCACGCTCGTGATCGTCAAGGTGGAAATTTTCCCACGACGACTTGGCGTGCCGCATAATATAAAGTGTTTTCATTTCATCATCAGTTAAAGATAAATGCAAAAATTCAAAGATAATATTTTGTGGATTAATTTGTCGGCTGAATTCGATATTTTTGCACCATGGAAACGAAAAGACAAGAACGGATTCAGAAATTATTGCAACGTGATTTGGGCGAAATTTTTCAGCGCGAGCTGATACATGTTACTAAAAAGGCCATGGTAACTGTTACCAAGGTTACCGTAACTCCTGATTTAACTTTGGCCCGCGTGTATTTAAGCCTGTTTGCCACTGATGACAAAGCTGCTTTAATGAAAACAATTACAAAACATACAAAAGAGATCAGGGGACGACTTGGCGAACGTATCAGGTATCAGTTGCGAGTGGTTCCCGAACTTCACTTTTTTGAGGATGATTCACTCGACTACATCGACCGTATTGACAATCTGCTCAAAAACGATCAATAATTTATTTTTATGCAATACGATCCTATAAAACGTAAATTAGGTGTATATTTTAATAAAACACCTTTTTTAAGAAAGACATTTTACCGGCTGCTCGATTTGCTTCTCCTTCGTTCGTGGCATGTCAGGAAGGCCTTAAGGCAGTGGGAAGGTAAACACAAAGGGCCGCAAAATATACTGGATGCCGGTTCGGGTTTCGGACAATACGATTTTTACATGGCGCGCAGGCATCCCCAATGGAAGATAAAAGGGGTAGATGTAAAAACTGAGCAAATAACCGATTGTAATAATTTTTTCACAACAATCGGCCTGGCAAACGCCCGTTTTGAGGAGGCCGATTTAACCCGTTTGGATGGAGAAAACAGTTATGACCTGGTTCTGTGTGTGGACGTGATGGAACATATTGAAGCGGATGAAGATGTGTTGGCCAATTTCAATAAAGTTTTAAAGAAAGGTGGTATGTTACTTATCTCTACCCCTTCCGATCAGGGTGGTTCTGATGCTCATCACCATGAACATGACAACCATGACGGAGTGCATTCATTTATCGACGAACATGTGCGCGATGGTTATGGAGTAAACGAAATGACAGATAAAATGAAGCGGGCAGGCTTTTCACGGATAGAAATTTCGTACCAGTATGGAACACCCGGGAAAATTGCCTGGAAATTAAGTATGAAATATCCTATCCTCATACTGAATACTTCTTTTGCATTTGTGATTCTTCTTCCGTTTTATTATTTGCTGACGTTTCCTTTTGCTTTGTTGCTGAATCTGGCCGATGTGAAAAGTAAACACAAAACCGGAACGGGCATCATCGCGAAAGCGTGGAAATAAACAAATTGTTTTAACAACTTCAATTAAATTAACTCTTTCAATTTCATGGTATCCAGAATAATAGCAATAATTTCCTGCCGGGTAAATTTGGATGTATTGATAGTCAGATCGAAAAAATTATTGTAACCTTTTTTGCCTGAAAATTGCTCCAGTAACAGGTTTCGCTTTCGGTCATTTTCAAGGATATAAGCTTTTACATCTTTTTCGGAAAACATCCGGCGCTTGCCCAGCATTTTTATGCGCCATTCAAGGGGCGCCACCAGCCTGATGTGAAGTCCGCCCGGAATACCGGTTGTTGTAATGGCCCCGGCACGTCCCACAATGATGACATTACCCTGCCTGGCTTCGTAACGGATAATGTCGGCAATGGTATCCCTGATTTTTTTATCAGTTTTGTAATAGCGCAGCGAAAGGGCTTTTACAATGTCGTCCATAGCATTGCTGCGGCTCATTAGAAATTCATGTTCCAGTTTGTTTTTGTCGAGATGTAATTTTTCGGCCGATTTATCAAGGATTTCCTTGTTTACAAAATGCCAATGAAGGCCCTGTTTGCGCAAAATTTTAGTGATTTCAGAGGCCAGGGCCGTAGCGTTACAGCCGGTTTCACGTGAAAGGGTCAGGTAGGGCCCGGGACTTTTTTCAATGTTTTTATGTCCGTAATAACGCTGTGACAGATAAGCAATCAAATTGTTAGGCATGGCTATTGTATTTTCTTGTTTTTACGATAAATTTTGGCCTTTTGTTTCTGTTGTGGTAGTTTTTTTTATAAACTATTCCGTCATCATCAAATAAAACCTGTAATGTGTGCAGGAATCAATTTCTTCGTTAGTCATTCTCATCATCGTTGGGGATGAACACTACTTTTAAAACAGCCTTGCCATTAGAGACAGTTTTCTCCACTTTCTCAAATTTTTTGAAATGCTCAATATCCTCTTTTGAAAACCGGATGACCTTAAAATTAGTAGGGAAAGCCGGTAAATTCATTTGCCCCATGATATTATTTTCGCTGGTGATAAAAAATTGCATTTTCACATCACCACTGATACCATTGAGGTCAATCCCCAATTCAAGATGAATCGGGCCTCCGTTTGTACGCACAATATGACAGCTGTTGAGGGCGTCATGTTTTTTGTTCAATTCAAAACCGGGAATGCCGTTGGGTCCACCGAGGCTTTTTAAATAAAGTACTTCAGGCGTTTCATATTCGTTTTCGGGATGTCCGTAGAATGTTTGTTTCCCAACCATGGGCATTGTCATGGAATAGGGTATTTTTAAGGGTTTGCCGTCAGTGCCTTTGGGTTCACCCTGTTCCCCTCCTTTTTCGTAAGCCATCACATCAAAAACCTGTGGTGGATTGTCTTTATCGGGGAAACGAATGGTTGCATTGCGCCACACAACGCCGGCTTTGACGAAACCGGGGGCAT
>CAJXKB010000037.1 GCA_913055825.1 uncultured Bacteroidota bacterium | reverse complement strand
AAAAAACTGTATCGTTCGCGAAGAGACAAAATGATTGCCGGAGTGGCAGGAGGCCTGGCTGACTATTTCGATGTGGATGTTGTGTTGTTCAGGCTTATGTTTGTGTTGCTGGTCTTGTTTGGCGGAGGGGGAGTGCTGGCTTATGTGATACTGTGGATTGTTGCACCTGCCGAACCCCTGGTAACCGTTTATCCGAAAGACGAGTCAGGCTATGCAGCTTCAAAGGAGCAAGCCGGGGCTTCAACTCCCGAAACGGAAATACTTAATAAAGAAAAAAAGACATCCAACACCAGTTTGTTTGCGGGGATTACTTTAATTGTAATAGGCTTGCTGTTTCTCGCTAACCGCATGTTACCGTGGTTCCGGTTTGAAGAATTCTGGCCGTTGTTGCTGATTATCGGGGGCGTGCTGATTTTGGATCCTGATTTATTAAAATCAAAAACTTATAAAGATGAAATATAAAAATGTTTTTTGGGGATTGATTCTCATCCTGATTGGAAGCCTCGCCATAGCGAGAAACCTTGATTTGTTGTATTTCGACTGGATTCGATTTGTTAAATTATGGCCGGTACTCTTTATCTTGTGGGGAATTTCTGTTTTGCCCGTACGTGATTATGTTAAGATAGTTTTGCTGGTGATTGTGTTGGGCGGATCTACCTGGTTTGTAGTTGATTCGTCGGCTTATCCCAATGAAGATAAATACGGCTTTGTATTTGATGATTGGAATTATAAAAGTAATACCTTATCAAAATATCATCAGTCGTTCACTATTCCGTGGGCCGATAGCATTAAAAAAGCAAGTCTCGACATGGAAGCAGCTGCCGGAAGTTTTCATATTACTGATACAACTACGTCTTTGGTCGATTTTAATCAAACCGGGTCTAAATCTTCATTTGAATATGTTGTGGAGCGTACTCCGGAACAAACAAAGGTTAAAATCAATGAGAAACATCATCATGTATTTTATCGAAAAAGCAACAAACGTGTTGTGATTAAGCTAAATCCTAAACCTGTTTGGGATATCAATCTTGATGCCGGTGCCAGTGCCGTAAAATATGACCTGAGCGGATTTAAGCTTCATAAACTAAATATTGACGGAGGTGCCGGATCGTTTAAAATTACCCTGGGTGATCGTTATCCAAATACATTTCTGACTATGGATGCCGGTGCTTCATCTGTTTTGATTAAAATTCCCGAATCATCGGGTTGTGATTTGGAGTTGAGCTCTGTACTTTCAGGGAAAAATCTGAGTGGCTTTGAAAAAACGGATAACGGCCATTATCAAACAGCCAATTACGATTCGGCTACCAATAAAATACATTTAAATATTGATGCGGCAGTTTCGAGTTTTACCATTATTAGGTATTAACATGGGTTCTGCATAAGTTTTGTTCACAGCTTCAGCTTATTAATAAATCTTATTACGACACGGGTTCTCCCGTGGCTTCAATATATTTTCGATTGACCTTTTGAGGAGTTGTTCCCGAAAGGTCAATTTTTTTATGCTTTTTGTTTCTTTGCAAAATGAAAGCAATCAAAGTCCCACGGGCCAAAAAAAATAGAAAAATTCTGACCAAACACGGTCATCAACGAACCGATAATTATTATTGGCTCAATCAGCGCAAAAACAAAGAAGTGATTAAATATTTGGAAGATGAAAATAAGTACACGCAACAAATGCTTAACGGGCCAACCAAAGCTTTACAGGATATGCTTTATAAAGAAATGGTGGGCCGCATCCCTCAAAAAGAGCTGAGTGTTCCCTACAATTTAAAGGGTTTTTCTTACTACACGCGTTTTGAGGAAGGGTTGGAGTATCCGGTGTACTGCCGGCGTGCATTAAAAGATGGGTCACCTGAAGAGGTGATGCTTGATGGAAATGCCATGGCCAAAGGTCATCATTATTTTCATATTAATAACTGGGAGGTGAGCCCGGATAATCGATTGTTGGCTTATAGCCTTGATACGGTGAGTCGTCGTAAATATACCATTCATTTTAAGGATTTGACCACCGGAAAAATCTTGGAAGAAAAAATCAAAAATACTACGGGTGACCTGGCTTGGGCCAACGATAATAAAACCCTGTTTTATTCGGTACGCGACAGGTCATTGCGTCCGTTTAAAATTTTTAAACATGTCCTTGGCACACCGGTGAAAGAAGACCAGCTGGTATATCATGAAAAAGATTCAACTTTTGATGTGAGTGTGTACAAAAGCAAATCGGAAAAATATCTGATCATCAATTCCGAATCAACACTTTCATCCGAGTGTCGTATCCTGCCTGCCGATAGTTCTGGTCAGAAATTTAAGGTGTTTCAGCCAAGACAAAAGGAAGTTGAATATCAAATTACTCATCAGGGAGATCGCTTTTTGATATTGACCAATTACAAAGCTAAAAATTTCAGGTTGATGGAAGTTCCGGAAGATCAAACGGACCTGACGCATTGGAAGGAAGTTATTCCTCATCGTGAGGATGTGCTGTTGGAGGAAGTGGAGGTTTTTAAAGATTTTTTTGTCCTTTCAGAACGCAAAAACGGGCTCATCCGATTCCGGATTTTTAATCTAAAAAACGGACAGACTCATTATATACCCTTTAATGAGGAGGATTATCATGTTTTTATGGATGATAATTACGAATACGACAGCCTGTTGTTTCGTTTTGGATACACTTCTTTAAAGACTCCCCAAACAATTTACGATTACGATATGCAGGAGCGTACAACCAGCCTGAAAAAGCAGAAGGAAGTGGTAGGTGGCTACGAACCTGATGATTATGTGAGTAAGCGATTGTATGTGCCGGCACGCGACGGGGTGAAAGTGCCTCTGAGCCTGGTGTATAAAAAAGGGTTTAAAAATGACGGGTCGCAACCCCTTTTGTTGTACGGATACGGTTCGTACGGCATCAGTATTGAATCGGAATTCCGCTCTTCGCTGTTGAGTTTACTCGACCGGGGTTTTGCTTTTGCTGTGGCACATGTCCGCGGTGGCCAGGAATTGGGGCGTATTTGGTATGAAGATGGAAAATTGCTTAACAAAAAGAATACTTTTTACGATTTTATAGATTGTGCTCAGTTTTTAATTAATAAGAAATACACTGGTGCGAACCGGCTTTTTGCCATGGGTGGCAGTGCCGGTGGCCTGTTGATGGGTGCAGTCATAAACCAGGCGCCCAATCTTTTTAAAGGAGTGGTGGCCAGTGTGCCCTTTGTGGATGTGGTGACTACCATGCTCGACGAAAGTATTCCGCTTACAACCGGTGAATACGATGAATGGGGAAATCCAAATCAAAAAGAATTTTACGACTATATGCTGTCTTATTCACCTTACGATAACGTAACAAGGCAGGATTATCCGGCCATGTTGGTGACTACCGGCTTACACGATAGTCAGGTACAATATTGGGAACCGGCAAAATGGGTGGCTAAACTAAGGGATAAAAAAACCGATGGACACGAGCTGTTTTTATGGACCAATATGGATTTTGGCCACGGCGGGGCTTCCGGTCGTTTTGAAGCGTACAAAGAAATTGCCATGGAATATGCTTTCATGCTGCTTTTGCTGGAAGAATAATTAAAATAAGTGCGGACGCTCGAACTACTACCTCTGGTTCGAGCGTCCGCTCGGACCTATTACCCTAATCTGGTTCGAGCATCCGCTCGGACCTAATACCCTTGTATCCGTTCCCTGTCTTTCTTAGGCATATTCTGAACTACTAAATTGTACGAATCGTCAATCCATTGTTTAATCAACGCGCTATCGATGCTGAAATCAAGCATCACCGTATTCCATTGTTTTTTATTCATGTGATAACCTGGCGAAACGCCCTCATAATGTTCGCGCAGCTCAATGGCTTTTTCAGGATCGCATTTCAAATTAATGCTTAAATCGCCTTCCAAATTTACCAAGGCAAACATTTTACCATTTACTTTGAAAACAAGTGTGTCATCACCGAAAGGAAAACCCTCGGTAACCTCGGCCTTTGATAGACAATAATTCCGAATTTGCAGAATATCCATGTTTAACTTGTTTTTGTTTTGTGCAAAAATAACAAGAATCTAAAAGACAAGTTTTTGGCTTTTTGTTTGGTGATACTGCTAATTCATTTACTTTTGCACCGAAAGATAAAGGAAAAAGGATTTGTCACACAAGCACATCCGGCATTTGTCTTTTTTTTATTTTTAGCATCCTAAAACACAAATTTTATGGGACTTAAAGAAAAATCAATCGATCTGCGAAGGCGCATGCGCAACGCACTTCGCGGTGGTGGTGAGAAGGCTATTCAACGACAGAAGGCTATTGGAAAGCTTACTGCAAGGGAAAGGATCATCAGCCTGCTTGACCATAACACTTTTCATGAATATGATCTTTTTGTGGAGCATGCCGCTAAAGATTTTGATATGGATAAAAAGTATCTTCCCGGTGATGGTGTTATAACCGGCACCGGAATGATTATGGGACATCCGGTATGTATCTACGCACAGGATTTTACTGTTGCCGGGGGCTCGTTGGGTTGGATGCATGCCAAGAAGATTACCAAAATCATGGATCATGCGCTTAAACTTAAAGTGCCTTTAATTGGAATTAACGATTCGGGTGGGGCACGAATTCAGGAAGGCGTTAACTCGCTGGCCGGATATGGCGAGATTTTTTATCGCAACACACTGGCTTCAGGTGTAATCCCGCAAATTTCTGTGATCCTCGGCCCTTGTGCCGGTGGGGCTGTTTATTCACCGGCATTGACTGACTTTGTATTCGTTGTGGAAAATATTTCCAAGATGTTTATTACCGGACCGGAGGTGATTAAAACGGTTTTGGGCGAGGAAATATCTATGGAGGCTTTGGGCGGCGCCCGTGTGCATTGCGAAACTACCGGAAATGCCCATTTTTTTGCAGAAAGCGAACAACAATGTTTCGATCAGATAAAAAATCTGGTGAGTTATATACCCTGGAACAATGCCCGCAAGGCTGAAAAATTTCCCAAAAAGAGGCCGAATTCCAAAAAATACAAGATTGGAAATATTATCCCTTCCGTTCCGCGTGAACCTTACGATGTGCGAAATGTTATACGTGCCGTAACCGATGATTCCAGTTTTATGGAGATTCAGGAGCTGTTTGCCCAAAATATTGTGATTGGCTTTGGCCGGATGGATGGCGAAACGGTCGGTTTTGTTGCTAATCAGCCTATGGTTTTGGCTGGTGTGCTCGACGTGGATTCGTCGGACAAAGCCGCCCGTTTTATCCGCTATTGCGATTCATTCAATATTCCGTTGGTTACCCTTGTCGATCTGCCCGGTTATTTGCCCGGTGTAGACCAGGAACATGCCGGGGTTATCAGGCATGGCGCAAAAATTTTGTATGCATATTCGGAAGCAACCGTTCCGAAAATAACTTTAATCATGCGCAAAGCATACGGCGGTGGATATATAGCCATGTGCTCACATCATTTGAGGGCCGATTTTGTTTTTGCATGGCCTACTGCTGAAATTGCCGTGATGGGGCCTGAAGGCGCTGCAAATATTATTTTCCGTAAAGAGATTGCTGCTGCCGAAGATCCGGATGCTTTTCGTAAACAAAAAGTGGAAGAATATAAGGAGAAATTTGCAAATCCTTATGTAGCTGCTGCTTATGGATATATTGATGCGGTAATCGAACCTTCCGAAACCCGCAAAATGCTGATTCGCGCGTTGGATATTTCCAAAGATAAAGAAGTGTTTTTGCCGGCCAAGAAACACGGCGTTCCACCATTTTAAAAAAACAGGAGTTATGTCAGAAAAGAAGTTAGATTACCTCGAGAATTTTAGCATTGGCGGCATGGTTTACAAAACCCGGCTTACTGAAAAATACAAAAACAGGCCGCGTTATGTGGAGTATGACCCGCACCTTATTAAAGCCTTTATCCCCGGAACTATCGTGAAAATATTTGTACGGGAGGGCACCCGGGTAGAAGAAGGACAGGAATTGCTGCTGCTTGAAGCCATGAAAATGAAAAATATTGTTGCTGCACCTCAGTCAGGGCGCATAAAACGAATGTGGGTGAAAGAAAATGGGATAGTAAAAAAAAACCAACTTATGATTGAATTGGAATAGTCAGCAGGTAAAGATTTTATTGGTTTCCTGAATATAATCAAGAATTTTCCCCCTCCCCAAAGCTGTTTGAGCAGAACTGATGATGAATGGGGGAAGTTCTTCCCAACTTTCTGACAAAGCCTTTTTGTATTTGGTGAAGTTTTTCCCCACATTAACCTTGCTTAATTTATCGGCTTTGGTGAAGACTATAACAAAAGGAATTTGCGACATGGCCAGCCATTCCATAAACTCCAAATCGTTTTTTTGGGGCTCGTGCCTCAGATCAATCAGTACAAAGAGCGACATCAGGTTGGAGCGGGTAAGAATATAATTTCTGATCATTTTTCTCCACTTTTTACGTTCCGATTTTGAACGTTTGGCAAAACCATAACCCGGCAGGTCCACCAAATACCATTCTTTGTTGATAATAAAGTGGTTCATGGTAATGGTTTTGCCCGGGCTTCCTGAAATTTTGGCCAGTTTTTTTTTGCCGGTCAACATGTTTATTAAAGAAGATTTGCCAACATTTGAGCGGCCGATAAACGCATACTCGGCTTTGTCGGGTTTTGGGCACTGGCTTTCCATTACCGAACTGGTAACAAATGCTGCATCAATTATATCCATAATGTAATTGTAGTGTTATAGCAATTATTCAGGCTTTTTATAAGTGTTTACGTGACGTTCTTTTTTATGTAAATAAATGTCTTTAATGGTGAGCAGGATACCTGTTTCTTCCACGTTACCAAAATGATTATTAATGGAAGTTCCGAAAGTCCTCATTGTTGATGAAAGATTCATGTAAGCATTTACCAATGGGGGAACATTTTCACCAATCTTTCGTACTTTCTGAACCAGTATTTTATAATCTTCTTTATAGTTGTCACCGGTAAAAATACTTTCAAGAATCTTAGTTTCTGTACCGATTTTAAGTGGTTTGCGAGGTTGTATTAACTTGTCGGGATCGGGGAAATACTTGTTTAAGAAAAACAAAATCAGATCTCTTGCCAGACTGTCAAAATGAGGGTACATGGTTACTTTCCCGAAAAGGTATTTTACGTCGGTATGCTCAATGATTAAAGCCCCTAAACCATCCCATAAATTGTCTAAGGCAAACAAGCCACGGCGGAGGTTAAAAGTGGGCTGATATTCGGGCTGGACAAATGACCTGCCCAATTCGATGGTGTAAGGGAGATACTCTTCGATAAATTGTTGCGAGTAAGAAAACAAACGCGATGTGGGCGTGAGCACCTCTCCGTTTTCCACCTTCAAATTCTTGCAATGGATATAACGATAACCACCTACTATGGCTTTTTCCTCCGGATCCCAAACAATCATTTGTTTAAAGGCATTGTCGCCCAGGTCATAATCGTCAATGTCTATGGATTTGCCCGTACCTCCTTTGGCATCACGAAAGGTTATTTCCCTTAACCGGCCAATTTCGCGCATTACATGTGGCGAATCATTATTGGTGATGATATATATTTCATTGTTCCCGTTATTGGTTTTTCTCAATAATTTATCTTTCGTTAATTCCTGAGTTAGAAGTTCGTTATTTACCTTAGGGATAATCGTTTCCATATTATCAAATTTGAATTTGTGCAAAGATACAAATCAATCAGCGTTTATTTGCAAGTTACGTAACCTTTTATTTTTCAAATATTATTGAGGGTTGAATTCTTCATCAGGATGATCTTTCAGCTTGTAAACGAAATCTCTTAACCGGTCAGCCCATTCATTTTTGGTCCTTCGTTTGTCAAAAGTTTTATACGAAATCGGTTTCCCGAAAGTGATGACGACGGTTTTATTTTTTTGTTTGTGAAATTCATCCACAAGATAAAGCATTTCCAGATTACTTTTAATTCTTAAAAATTTTCGGAGGTTGGCAAAATTGTAAAAGAAATTGGTGTTTCGGCCATTAATGAAGGTTGGGATAATGTCTCGTTTGAAGCGCTTGGCTTTGGTAATAAATGTGGGGTGCCATTCCAAATCTTTAATTATTCCTTTTTTCTTACGCGAAACCAGCCCTGCCGGAAAATAGCAAACAATTTTTTCGGAAGCAAATGTGTCATTTATAATCTGAATATTCTCGGTATTCGAGCCGTGTTTGTTGATTGGGATAAAAAGGGACTCCAGGTTTTTTATGTTCATCAGGATGTCGTTTACCGGAAAAACCAAATCCGGTCTTTTTTTAGAAACAGTCAGCATGAGTGCAAGTCCGTCAGGGCCTCCCAGCGGATGGTTAGAGGCAATAATAGCCCTGCCCTTTTCGGGAATGTTTTCCATACCGCGCACTTCAACTTTCATATTCATAAAGCTGAGTGCTGCTTCAATAAACGGTGCTCCTGTCAAATGTCCCGACTGCTTCAAAAATTGGTTCAGTTCATCCTGATGGATAATCCTCTTCAAATAGAGTATGACAAAACCCGGTAAAGCTTTTCGTAAAGAAGGGCTCTTCTTTTCGATAACTTTGCCCACATCAATAAATTCAGGTTTAAAACTTCCGTTCTTGAGTGTGTTGTCCTGCATTTTTCCTTAGATTTTGCTCACAAAAATAAGGATTCCTGAATAATATTTGCCGAGCTGAGGTTATTAACAAAAATGGGCTTCTTTATCCTGTTAATAAGTTTAGAATGCTTTTTCTGTAAGTTTTAACCGATTAAAAACCAGATTAGTACGATTTTATAGCGAAAAATATTTCTCAAAAAACGTAACATTTTTTTAACAATGTGGTAAAATGTGGTAAATTATGTAAAATTGTGGTAAATATATAGTATATTTACGCCATAAAACTGCGTGTAATGCTCAACCTTTTAGGAACATATGAAGCCAAAGTGGATGCCAAGGGACGACTCATGTTTCCAGCACCTTACAAATCACAAATGGGTGATGAGGCACAAAAGGGCTTTGTGGTGAAGCGGAGCATTTTTAAAAAATGTCTTGAACTTTTTCCCATGGAACAGTGGAAACAGGAAACAGCCATGGTAAGTAAGCTGAATATGTTCAAGAAAAAAAACGCAGATTTTGTTACCAAGTTTATGGCTGGTGTTAAACCGGTCGAGCTGGATGGAACGGGTCGTTTGCTTCTTCCGAAAGACCTGCTGACTTATGGCGGAATTACTAAGCAGATTGTCCTCACATCAGTCGTAAACAGAATCGAAATCTGGGATAAGGAAGCCTACGAAAAAGCGGTGGATTATAACCCGGATGACTTTGCCGATTTGGCCGAAGAAGTTATGGGTGAGTTCGAAACTGAATAAAAATTATGTATCACAATCCTGTATTGCTCAACAAAAGTATTGATGGCTTAAACATTCGTGAGGATGGCGTATATGTGGATGCCACCTTTGGCGGCGGAGGTCATGCGCGGGCTGTCCTTGAATGTCTCGGGCAGGAGGGCTCTCTTGTGGCTTTTGATCAGGATTTGGAAGCAGAGGTTAATAAACCTAATGACCGGCGCCTGATTTTTGTAAATCAGAATTTCCGTTATCTCAAAAATTTTCTCCGGTTATATGATAAGATCCCTGTGGATGGAATCCTTGCCGATTTGGGGGTAAGTTCTCACCAGTTTGATGAGGCCGGACGTGGTTTTTCAACCCGAATGGATGGCCCGTTGGATATGCGGATGAGCCATCGTCAGACACAAAGTGCAGCTGATGTTGTAAATACATATTCAGAAGATGAACTGAACAATATTTTTCGCCTGTATGGCGAAATCAAGAATAGCCGTTGCATGGCGAAACTCATTGTTGAAAATCGTGGCCAACAGGCCATTGAAACCACTTTTCAGTTAATAAAGGCTGTGGAAAAATGTATTCCGCCCACGCGGATGAATAAAATGCTGGCCATGTTGTTTCAGGCTATCCGTATTGAGGTAAACCAGGAACTGGAAGCATTGAAGTTGTTCTTGGAGCAAAGTGCCGATGTTTTAAAACCGGGCGGTCGATTGGTGATAATTTCCTATCACTCGCTGGAAGACAGGCTGGTAAAGAATTTTATAAAGACCGGAAACTTTGAAGGTAAACTGCAAAAGGATTTTTTCGGCAATAACCTGGTCGATTTTAAAACGGTGGTCAGCAAGGCCATTGTTCCTGATAAAAGTGAAATTGAGCAGAATAGTCGGGCACGTTCGGCAAAATTAAGAATTGCAGAAAAAATTTAATCGGGCCATGAAATCAAATAAGCGAAAACGCGAAATCAAAAAGAAGAAAAAGCACCGGAAATCAAAAAGTCCCGGAAGCTTTGGTCGGGCAACCCAGGAAGTGCTTGGTGGTGGCTTGCTTGAGAACGACCGGAATTTCAGCATATTTCCTTATCTGCTTTTTCTCACTTTCCTGGCTTTTGTTTACATCACCAACGATTATATGGTGGAGAGTAAAGTTCGCAAAATAAGCCACCTCGAAAAAGAGTTGAGAGAGTTACGCTACGAGTACGTTTCTGTAAAATCAAATCTGATGAGTATCAGTAAACAGTCGCAGCTGGAAAAACGACTTGAACATATTGGTATCAAGGAAAATAACGAACCGGTAAAAGTCATCTATATCAACAAATCAAAACAGGAAGATTAAGTAGCGTGGACAACAAAAAAGACATATTATGGCGTGTGTTTCTCGTTTATTTCGGGATGTTGTTGTTTGGTTTGGCCATTATCGCTAAGCTGGTATTTATTCAGGTAAAAGAAGGCTCTCAGCTTATGAAATTGGCTAAGAAACAGGAAATCAGGATATTTAACCTTAAGGCTGATCGTGGAAATATTCTTTCTGCTCATGGCGATTTGCTGGCTACATCTGTTCCTGTCTTTGAAATTCGACTGGATGTTGCCAACGATTATATTTCAAACGAGTTTTTTAACCGAAAAATCGACTCACTTGCCTTGGGTTTATCGCGTCTTTTTAATGATAAATCGGCAAACGCCTATAAACGTATTCTTATAAAAGCCCGGAAAACGGGCAACCGGTATTTATTGTTGCATCGTAAGGCGAGTTACGATCAGTTAAAAGCCCTTCGTACTTTTCCTATTTTGCGTTTGGGCAGAAACCGCGGAGGATTAATTGCCATTCAACGAACCAAAAGGCAACGGCCTTTTGGGTTGCTTGCCGCACGCACCATCGGCTATGAAAATAAAAAAGAAAATCTTTTTGTAGGGCTCGAAGGCGCTTACGCAAAGGTGTTGAGTGGTACTGATGGAAAGCAAATCAAGCGTCGCATAAACCATGGTGCATGGATTCCGGTTCACGATGGAAATGAAGTGGAACCACACGACGGAATGGATGTCGTGAGTACACTCGATGTAAATCTTCAGGATGTTGCCGAAGAGGCCCTGATGAAGCAAATGGAAAAACATAATGCGGTGATGGGTTGTGCAGTACTCATGCGGGTAAAAACCGGTGACATCAAAGCTATGGCCAATTTGCGGTATGATAGCAAAACCAGCAGCTATGACGAAAGTTACAACATGGCCATTGGCGAAAAAATAGAACCCGGCTCTACTTTTAAATTGGCTTCTGTAATTGCCGCTCTTGATGATCATAAGGTAAAACTATCTGATACATTGGATATTGGAAAAGGATATGTGGTTTATTATAACCGCGCTTTACGCGATGTGCACACCATTGGTAACGGAATCATAACCGTTCGTGAAGCTTTTGAACATTCTTCTAACGTGGGTATTTCCAAAATGATTTTCAAAAGTTATAAATCCAATCCCAACCAATTTATTCAGCATTTGTACGCCATGGGTTTGAATAAGCGGCTCGGTATTGAACTGGCCGGCGCAGCCAGGCCTTATATTAAAAATCCTTCCGACAAAAAACACTGGTATCTCACTTCCCTTCCTTGGATGTCGATAGGCTATGAGTTGGAAGTAACGCCCTTGCAGATGCTTAGTTTTTATAATGCCGTAGCCAACAACGGACGTAAAATGAAACCCCGTTTTGTAACTGAAATTACCGATGGGGGTCAGGTTGTTAAAAAAATTGAACCCCAGGTTTTGAACCGGCAAATTGCTCCTCCAGGAGTCATTAAAAAAGTACAATCGTTGTTAAGGGGCGTTGTGCTTCGCGGTACAGCACAAAATCTTAAAAACGATCATTTTGAAATTGCCGGCAAAACCGGAACGGCAAAAATTTCTGAAAACGGCCGGTATATCAATGCTTATAATGCCACTTTCGTGGGATATTTCCCGGCTGACGACCCTCAATATTCTTGTATTGTGGTGATTAATAAGCCTAAACACGGCTATTACGGCAGTGCCGTAGCGGCTCCGGTGTTTAAAGAAATTGCCGATAGGATATATTCCACTTCGCTGGCCCTAAAACAAAAAAAGGATACTTCAGTGGCCAAAACCTATCCGGAGGCGTTGCATGCTACCTGGTATCCCGATTTAAAAATGATTTACCGCGGACTCGACCTAAAACAAAGTGATTATCTGAAATCGGAGCAGTGGGCCACTACCCGCGAAAAAGGAAAGCAGATTGTTTTTAATGTCAGGGATTTTAAATCGGGCGTTCTGCCTGATGTACGGGGCATGCGGGCAAAAGATGCAGTTTATCTTTTAGAAAGCAGGGGATTTCAAACAGAATTGAAAGGAAGGGGTTTTGTGCGTTCGCAATCGCTCCGTCCAGGCATCAAATATAAAAAAGGAAAAAAAATAGTTATTCAGTTATCCATTTTTTAATCGGAAATTTGAAAAGTTTTAACGACATATTACAGAATATTGAAGCCTTGAAAATAGTGGGAAATGCCGCTTTCGGGGTAAATGAAATTGCGTTTGATTCGCGTGAGGTGAAAGCCGGCGATGTGTTTGTTGCGATATCAGGCACACAGGTGGATGGACATCATTTTATTGAAAATGCTATCGAAAAAGGTGCCGTGGCAATTGTCTGTGAACAACTTCCCGAAAATCTCCGAAAGGAAGTTTCTTATGTCCGGGTGGCTGATTCTTCTTATGCTCTGGGGCAAATGGCAGCCAATTTCTATGGCCATCCTTCCGGAAAGCTAAAACTTGTCGGGGTTACCGGAACCAACGGAAAAACAACTATTGTAACGCTTTTGCATCAGTTGTTTATAGCGCTGGGTTATGAAACAGGTATGCTGTCCACTATCAATAATAAAGTACAATATCGTGAAATCCCCACAAGGCATACTACGCCCGACGCGTTGAATATCAATAAGATGCTATGCGAAATGGTAGATGAAGGTTGTGAGTTTGCTTTTATGGAAGTTAGTTCGCATGCTGTAGTTCAGGAACGTATTGCGGGTTTGCAGTTTGCCGGAGGCGTGTTTACTAACATTACTCACGACCACCTCGATTATCATAAAACTTTCAAGGCTTACATTGCTGCCAAAAAGAAATTTTTTGACGATTTATCTCCCCGTGCATTTGCTTTGGTAAATGCCGACGATCGCAACGCACAGGTAATGGTGCAAAATACCAGGGCGAAAAAGTATTCATTCGGGCTGAAAACCATGGCTGATTTTAAAGGAAGGCTGATGGAGGATGAGTTTGAAGGTTTACAGATGCTCATTGATAATCAGGAAGTGTTTGCCCGGTTGGTGGGGCAGTTTAATGCCTCTAATTTGCTGGCGGTTTATGCTGTCGCTATTTTACTGGGACAGGAAAAAGAAGAGGTTTTAATTGCTTTGAGTGCTTTGCCAGGCGCCGAAGGTCGCTTTGACGTAATGCGTTCCGGTGACGGCATTATTGGCATTGTGGATTATGCCCATACGCCCGATGCGTTGAAAAATGTACTGGAAACCATTCAGGCTATTCGCAACGGAGATGAGCAACTGATTACGGTGGTGGGTGCGGGAGGCGATCGCGATAAAGGGAAAAGGCCTCTGATGGCTGCCATTGCAAACCGGTTGAGCGACAGGGTTATCCTGACTTCCGATAATCCGCGCACCGAAAATCCGGAACAAATTTTAGAAGATATGAAAGCAGGGGTTGAAGTGGTTTATCGCCGGAAAACCCTGATTATTACCAATCGTAAAGAAGCCATTAAAACGGCATATAACCTGGCAAAGGCAGGTGATATTATTCTGGTGGCGGGAAAAGGACATGAAAAGTATCAGGAGATTAATGGTGTACGACACCCTTTTGACGATAAGCAAATTTTAAACGAATTATTTGAACAAGCTTAGTTATGTTTTATTACCTTTTTAAATATCTGCACGAAGCCTATTCCATTCCGGGGACGGGTGTGTTCCAGTATTTGTCGTTCCGTGCTGCTCTGGCTTTGATTACTTCCCTGCTGATTAGCCTGGTCTTTGGCGGTAAATGGATTCACTACTTAAACCGGAAACAAGTAGGTGAAACCATCCGCGATTTAGGTTTGGAAGGGCAATTGGAAAAGCAGGGAACCCCTACTATGGGCGGGCTCATTATTTTGGCTTCTATTGTGATACCGGCCCTGTTGTTTGCACGGCTCGATAATGTGTATATTATTCTTATGCTTTTTACCACATTGTGGCTGGGCGCGTTGGGATTTCTGGATGACTATATTAAAGTTTTTAAAAAAAATAAGCAAGGCCTTAGCGGGAAATATAAAATTGTAGGTCAGGTCGTTTTGGGACTTATCGTCGGATTGGTGATGTATTTCAATAAAAATGTGGTTACCCGCGAAAAAATGGTTACACCGGTTTCAACCGTATATTCTGTTTTGGGCGAATCGGGCCCTTCAGCCCGTTATTCCATTGCTGATAAACACTCTACAAAAACAACTATTCCTTTTGTGAAAAACAATGAATTTGATTATGCCGTTTTGTTGAAATGGATGGGCCCCGGCTATGAAAAATGGGCGTTTTTGATGTTTATTCCCATCGTGATCCTAATTATCACGGGCGTATCAAACGGTGCAAACCTTACAGATGGAATGGATGGACTGGCGGCCGGTACATCAGCAATTATCGGGGCTACATTAGGAATTCTGGCCTGGATTTCGGGTAATATTGTTTTTGCCGATTACCTGAATATCATGTACATCCCTAATGTGGGTGAGCTGGCGGTATTTGTCAGTGCATTTGTGGGTGCTACCGTGGGATTTCTGTGGTACAACACTTATCCGGCACAGGTTTTTATGGGTGATACCGGCAGCCTGGCTATTGGCGGAATTATCGCAGTTTTTGCCATTATCATCCGCAAAGAACTACTTATCCCTATCCTTTGCGGAATTTTCGTTGCCGAAAGCCTTTCGGTGATTTTGCAGGTAAGCTATTTTAAATACACAAAAAAGAAATTTGGCACCGGAAAGCGCATCTTTAAAATGGCGCCGCTTCATCATCATTATCAAAAACTGGGATTTCCCGAACCAAAAATCGTGTTGCGCTTTTTTATTGTGGGAATCGCTTTGGCTGTAATGACAATCATAACATTAAAAATAAGATAAATATGATTGGTGTTTATGAAACAAAAAGACAACATAGTGATTTTGGGGGCAGGCGAAAGTGGCGTGGGGGCTGCGGTGCTGGCCCGCAAAAAAGGCTTAAAGGTTTTTGTTTCGGATAACGGAAAGATACAAGAAAATTATAGACGCGTTCTTAAACAGTTTGAAATAGATTTTGAAGAAAACGGACACAGCTTCCAACGACTGCTTTCGGCTACTGAAGTGGTAAAAAGCCCGGGTATCCCCGATGAAACGCCTTTGATACAACAATTAAAAGTTAAAGGTATTCCGGTGATTTCCGAAATCGAATTTGCCAGGAGGTTTACAACGGCTAAAACCATTTGTATCACAGGCAGCAACGGCAAAACGACTACCACACTGCTTACTTATCATATCCTGAAAGAAGCTGGATTGAACGTTGGATTAGCCGGAAATGTGGGGAAAAGTTTTGCATGGCAGGTGGCTGAACATGATTTTGATGTTTTTGTGTTGGAAATCAGTAGTTTTCAGTTGGATGGCATGTTTGATTTTAAGGCGGATATTGCCATTCTGTTAAATATCACACCCGACCATCTTAACCGTTATGGAAATGATTTTCATCGCTATGTGGATGCCAAATTCAGGATTCTTCAAAATCAGGTACATGACGACTTTTTAATCTACTGGGCTGATGATCCGGTAATACAAAAGGAGTTGAAAAAGAGAAAGATAAATGCAACCTGCCTGCCTTTTAGCAGCAGTTTTGAAATTGAAGGCCCCGGGGCATTTATAAAAAATAAGAAAATAATATTTAACAACGGTAAAAATATATTTGATATGACACTTGAACAATTAGCGTTACAGGGAAAACACAACATCCATAATTCGATGGCTGCCGGTGTGGCTGCCCATTTAATGGAAATTCGTAAAGAATCCATCAAACAGAGTCTTTCCGATTTTCAGAACATTGCCCATCGGCTGGAGTATGTGGCCAGTATCCATGGCATCACTTTTATCAACGATTCAAAAGCCACCAATGTAAATTCTACATGGTATGCCCTGGAGTACATGGATAAACCTACCGTTTGGATTGTTGGTGGCGTTGACAAAGGCAATAACTACGATTTGCTTTTACCTATGGTGGGTGAGAAAGTGAAAGCGATTGTTTGCCTGGGCCTCGACAATAAAAATATCCATAACGCTTTCGGCGATTTGGTGGAAAATATTGTAGATACCGAATCGGCTGCAGAGGCAGTGGCTACGGCTTATTATCTTGCTGAAAAAGGAGATGCTGTACTTTTGTCGCCCGCCTGTGCAAGTTTCGATTTATTTGAAAACTATGAAGACCGCGGAAATCAATTTAAGCAGGCCGTGAACGCATTATAATTTAACGGGGAGTCAATCGGATGAATACACTCATCAGTAAAATAAAAGGTGATAAGGTAATTTGGGCAGTGGTTTTTATACTGACGCTACTCTCATTTTTGGCTGTTTACAGTTCCACCGGAACTCTGGCTTACAAATACCAGGGTGGAAATACAACCTATTATATGATTAAACACGGTATTATTCTTGCTTCCGGTTTAATGTTGATGTATTTTGCCCATTTACTTAAATACACTTATTATTCCCGTATTTTCCAAATTGCCTTTTTTATTGCCGTGCCTTTATTGATTGTAACCTTATTATATGGCCTTAACCTTAATGAAGCTCGTCGCTCGTTGCCTTTGCCTTTTCATTTGAGTTTTGAAACGTCCGATTTGGCGAAAATTACGCTGATTGTATATCTGGCACGTGTGCTCACCAAAAAGAAAGAGGAAATCAAAGAGTTTAGCAAAGTGCTTTTGTATTTGATGTTGCCCATTTGGCTGGTTTGCGGATTAATTCTTCCGGCTAACTTTTCAACCGCAGCACTCTTGTTTGTTACCAGTTTGGTACTTCTTTTTATTGGCCGTGTAAAAATTTCTTACCTGCTCTCAATTATTGGTTTGACGGTGCTGATTATGGGCTTTGTGTTTGCGGTTTTGATGATGATGCCCGAGGGTAAGCAGTGGCGGCTTGAAACCTGGAAAGCGCGTGTTGAAAATTTTGCACAAGGTAAAAAGAGCGAGAATTACCAGGTGGAACAGGCAAAAATCGCAATCGCTTCCGGTGGAATTTTTGGTAAAATGCCGGGTAAAAGTACCCAGCGAAACTTCCTGCCTCATCCTTATTCCGACTTTATTTTTGCTATTATTGTTGAGGAATATGGCATGATTGGTGGAATTACACTTGTGTTGTTGTATCTTATTTTATTGTTCAGGGCAATTAAAATTGTTACAAAAGTTCCTCGTAATTTTGGGGCATTTTTAGCCATCGGGCTTAGTTTTAGCCTGGTATTCCAGGCGATGATCAATATGGCGGTATCAGTCAATCTGTTACCGGTAACCGGACAGCCCCTTCCGTTGGTGAGTATGGGCGGGACTTCCATCTGGTTTACCAGTTTATCAATCGGAATACTGTTGAGCGTGAGTCGTGATGTGGAAAAAAACGATGATGATGAGTTAATGGAATATGCAAAATGAAGAGGGCTGAAAAATATAAAATATTGATAAGTGGCGGCGGAACGGGAGGCCATATTTTTCCGGCTATTGCCATTGCCAACGGTTTAAAGGAGAAACTACACGAAGTTGACATACTTTTTGTCGGTGCCCGTGGCCGGATGGAGATGGAAAAAGTGCCTATGGCCGGATATCCAATTGAAGGATTGTGGATTAGCGGAATTCAAAGACGACTAACTTTGCAAAACCTAATGTTCCCGGTTAAGTTGCTAAGCAGTCTGTGGAAAGCTTCACGAATACTTAAAACTTTCCTACCTGATGTTGCTATCGGAACAGGCGGTTATGCAAGTGGGCCCATGCTTAAAGCTGCTGCTTCAAAAAGGGTGCCTACTTTGATTTTAGAGCAAAATTCCTATCCGGGCATGACCAACAAATGGTTGGGTCGTTCCGTTGACCGGATTTGTACCGCTTATGAAGGTATGGAAAAATATTTTCCGGCCGAAAAAATTGTTTTGACCGGAAGTCCGGTACGTAAAAATATTTTGAATTTAGCTATTGACCCCGAAGAAGGTCGTCGTTTTTTTAATCTGGAAAAGGACAGGAAAACCTTACTCGTCATCGGCGGAAGCCAGGGTGCACGGCGTATTAACGAAGCCATTGCACAGCATGTTGAAAAATTATTGGCTGCCGGTATCCAGATTATATGGCAAACAGGTAAGCTCTCTCTCGAAATGGCAGAGAGGGCCGTGTTGAACAGCAAGTACCGCAAGCGCGTGAAAATAGTCGATTTTATCCATGATATGGAACAGGCTTATGCGGCTGCCGATTTGATTGTTTCGCGTGCCGGGGCTATTGCCATTGCCGAGATTGTCCAGGTGAAAAAACCCGCTATTTTCATTCCTTTGCCATCGGCGGCTGAAGATCATCAAACCCATAATGCCATGGCATTGGTCTCGAAAGGTGCGGCAGTTATGGTGAAAGAAAAGCATGCTTCCCGAAAACTTGCTGAACTTGTTAACAAGCTTATAACGGATGGCCATAAACGTGAGGAAATGATTGCACAGCTCAAACAATTTGAACAGGGTAATGCGACAGAAAAAATAGTAGATGAGATAGAACGTTTAATCATGCAAAGCAAAAAGTAATGGTTAAAGTAAAAGGCAGCATATATTTTTTAGGCATCGGCGGTATTGGCATGAGCGCTTTGGCCCGTTATTTCAGGCAACAAGGTTATGCCGTTTATGGTTACGATCTTCACCGGACGCCACTCACCAGCGTCTTGGAAAATGAAGGTATGCACATTCATTATCAGCCTGCAATTGATAAAATTCCGGAAAAGCTTGAAAAAGTGATTTATACGCCTGCTATTCCTGAATCCAATGCAGAATTCGCCTACCTTCAGGAAAAGGGCATAGCCATGATGAAACGAGCCGAAGCCATCGGCGAAATTAGCCAAAACCTTACAACCCTTGCAGTTGCCGGGACGCACGGTAAAACGAGTATTACGGCCATGCTTGCCCACATTCTTCAAACTGCCGGGCTTCCTTTTATTGCTTTTATCGGGGGAATTAGCAAAAACTTCGGAAGTAATTTTGTCAACCATAAAAATCCGGAATACCTTGTGGTGGAAGCCGATGAGTTCGACAGGTCTTTTTTACAATTGCATCCCGATAAGGCTATCATTACATCCATAGATGCCGATCACCTTGATATTTATAGTGATATAGATGATTTGAGGTATGCTTTTAAACAATTTGCCCTGAAGGTAGGAAGTAAAGGTACGCTCATTTACCATCAGGGATTAATAGGTTTTGAAGATGTCGGGGCACATAAAATTTCTTATGGTTTAGGTGAAAACACGGCATTCGCGGGAAAGAATATGCGGATAGAATCCGGACACTTTTATTTTGAACTTTGGAATCGGGGACATTTACTGACGGAGATAAAAATGCAGGTCCCCGGGCGCCATTATATTGAAAATGCCATTGCTGCTGCTGCCATGGCGATTTCATCAGGCATTGAAGTTCAAACGGTTAAAAAGGCATTGGAGACGTTTGCAGGTGTCGAACGCCGTTTTGATTACAGGATAAATGAATCCGGTTGTGTTTATATCGACGATTATGCGCATCATCCCGCAGAATTGAGGGCAACGCTGGAAGCTGTACGTACTTTATATCCTGAAAAAAAGATAACGGCCATTTTCCAACCACATTTATACAGCCGTACACGTGATTTTGCCGATGGTTTTGCAAAAGCGTTGAGTTTGATCGACCGGATTATCCTGCTGGAAATTTATCCGGCACGCGAAAAACCGATACCTGGGGTAACCAGTCGTTTGATTTATGATAAAATTGAAAAGTCAGATAAATATTTAATGACCAAAACAGAATTATTGCAATTTTTGCAAAAGGAAAAACCAGAAGTGGTTTTAAGTTTAGGTGCCGGCGACATCGGCCTGATGGTGCAAGACATTGAACAAAATTTGATAGCTGAATGAAGAAAACCTTATCCATATTGTTTGTAGCGCTTTTTACGTTGTCCGTTTTAGGACTTGCCGTAATGAGTGTCAGGCAGCATCGGCAAAAGGTGGTCAGGCATGTCAGGGTGCATTTGTATTTTGCAGCCGGACAGAAATTTATGACGGTTGATCAGGTAAACAAGATGATGCACAGCAGTGATAGTATCATCGGGAAACCGGTTAAAAGTATTGCGGTACATTCTGTTGAAAAACAGGTTGATAGAAACCCATTTGTAAAAAGTGTGGATGTTTACTTCAATATTTTGGGCGACTTAACGGTCAATGTTTACGAAAAAGAGGCTGTAATGCGTATTTTTAATCAAAAAAACCAGAGTTGTTATGTTGATAAGTCCGGTGATTTGTTTCCCCTTACCGGGAGGTTTTCTGCAAGGGTAATTCCGGTTAACGGATACCTCAGCATGCCTTTGCGTATGGGTAAAAATGTTTCCGACAGTTTGTATGCCCGGGGATTATTACCGGGTTTGTACCGGCTGGTACGGCAAATTGACAAAAATCCTTTTTTAAAGGCAGCCATCAGCCAAATATTTGTAAATAGCAGGGGAAAGATCGATTTAATTCCCGAGGTTGGCAGCCATTTGATCCGTTTTGGGAAACTTGAAGATATAAATATCAAGTTGGAAAATCTGGAAGCCTTCTACAAGCAGGCGCTTGTGAAAGAGGGCTGGAACAAATATAAAAGTATTAACCTGGCGTTTGTCAACCAGGTAGTTTGCACTAAAAAATAGCCTTATGGAAAATGAATTTATTGTAGGACTTGACATAGGAACAACCAAGATTGCCTGTATTGTCGGGCGTAAAAATGAGTTTGGAAAAATTGAAATTCTTGGTTACGGGAAAACCGAATCTATAGGCGTAAAGCGTGGTGTGGTTACCAATATTGAAGATACGGTACGTTCTATTCGAACTGCTGTTTCGCAAGCCGAACAACAATCGCAGGTAGATATTAAGTATGTAAATGTAGGCATTGCCGGGCAGCATATAAAAAGCTTGCAGCATCGCGGAAACCTTATTCGCGAGGATGCCGATAAGGAAATTACCAACGAGGAGGTGGAACAGCTGATACATAATATGTATAAACTAAATATGTCGCCGGGTGAGGAAATTATTGATGTGATCCCGCAGGATTATATTATTGACGATGAAGATGGTATTCGCCACCCGGTGGGCATGCTGGGCAATAAAATGGAAGCCAATTTTCATATTATCATTGGTCAGACGGCAGCTGCCAAGAACATTTATAAATGTATAAAAAAAGCCGGACTTGAAGAAGCCCAGCTTATTTTGGAACCTATTGCATCGGCCGAAGCGGTGCTGAGCGATGAAGAGAAAGAAGCGGGCGTGGTATTGGTCGATATTGGTGGGGGAACCACCGATATTGCTATTTTTCAGGATCATATTATCCGGCATACGGCAGTTATTCCATTTGGCGGTGATGTGGTTACCGAAGATGTGAAAGAAGGCTGCTCCATTATCCGGCGACATGCCGAAGATTTAAAAGTAAAATTTGGATCAGCACTGTCAAGTGAAAACCGCGATGATGAAGTGGTGGCTATTCCGGGGCTTAGAGGACGTCCGCCGAAAGAAATTACACTGAAAAATCTGGCATCGATAATCCAGGCACGCATGGAAGAAATTATCGAACATGTTTATTATGAAATAAAAAATTCCGGCTTCGAGAAGAAGCTAATTGGCGGTATTGTCCTGACGGGCGGCGGTGCGCAATTAAAACATATTCATCAACTTACCGAGTTTAGCACGGGTATTGAAACCCGTATCGGATATCCCAATGAGCACTTGGCAAAAGAAGTGCCTGAAGAGATGGCCAGCCCAATGTATGCCACGGGCATTGGTTTGGTAATTGAAGGTATCAAACGCTATGAAATGGAAATAAAAACCAAGCGGCCGACGGAAGATACGGATAGTGGCAAGAAAAAGAAAAAAGAAAAAAAAGGAAGTAACTTATTTGGGCCGCTCCGTTTTGGCGAAAAAATTAAAGAGTGGTTTGAAGCAGATGCACGAGAGGAAGAGAATTAACTTTTTAATGTTAAAAAATAAAATAATGGCAGTTAATCTGTACCTGTCGATAAAGTATATTTAAGTTCTGAAATTTGAAAATCAACATCAAAAAATATCTTTAAATACCATGACCAATAAAATGCAAGATATGATCCAGTTTACTCCCAGGAAAAAGACTTCAATTATTAAAGTAATTGGAGTTGGCGGTGGTGGCAGCAATGCGGTAAACCACATGTTTAAAGAAGGCATCGAAGGCGTTGACTTTGTGGTGTGTAATACCGATGTACAAGCTCTGTCGGCCAGCCCGGTACCGGTTAAAATTCAGTTAGGTGAATCCGGACTTGGTGCGGGCTCCGTTCCCGAACGTGCCGAAAAGGCCGCACAGGAATCGTTGGGTAAATTTGAAGAAGTATTGGATGACGATACTGAAATGTTATTTATCACAGCCGGAATGGGAGGTGGTACCGGTACGGGTGCAGCACCTGTTATTGCTAAATTTGCCCGCGATAAAGGCCTGCTATCGGTAGGTATTGTTACTCTCCCTTTTCGTTTTGAGGGACGAAGGAAATCGCAGAAAGCCAAACAGGGTATAGATGAAATGCGCAAATATGTGGATACCCTTCTCGTAATTAGTAACGATAAATTGCGCGATCAATATGGCGATTTGGGTTTGGGAAATGCCTTTGCCCATGCCGATAATGTCCTTACTACTGCTGCCAAAGGAATTGCCGAGTTGATTACTGTTCATGGGTATGTAAATGTTGATTTCCAGGATGTAAAAACCGTGATGAAGGACAGTGGCAAAGCTATTATGGGTTCCGCTGTGGAAGAAGGAGACGACCGTGCCATCAGGGCCATCGAAGAAGCTATGCGCTCGCCTTTGCTAAATGATAATGATGTTCGCGGAGCAAAAAATATTTTGTTGTATATCACAGCCGGTACACAGGATGTTACTATGGATGAAATTACTGAGATAACAAATTATATTGCTGATAAATGTGGCGATGACAGTGCAGATGTAATTTGGGGGAGGGGTATTGATGAGTCTATAGGTAACAGTTTGGGCGTAACAATTATAGCCACAGGCTTTGACTCAAAAATCTCTAGAGAACCGCTTTATCCCAATGAAGATGAAAAAAAAATCACCAAAGACGTAATTTCCGCACCGGAAACCCGGCAGCCGGGTGGCATTTTACGTGAGGAAGAAAAAACAGAAGTATCTCTTGAAAAGGAGACTGAAGAAAAGGAAGAAAGTGTTTTGCCTGAAACGACAACGAATGTAAAGGATACAGGGCAGAAAAAACATAAAAAAGTTTATACTTTGTCGGATGGCCCGGATGATGAAAAATCAAAAGAACATAATCCTGATCCTCATGAAGATTTGGCCGATCCTCAAGGTGTCGATACCATTACGCCATTAACTAAACGAGTAGTAAAAAAGAAAGCCGAAACGGTTCGCCCGAATATTCAAAAGCAAGAGCCTGCACCTGATGAAAGTGATGCCATTGAGAAAAATTCAAAAAGCCGGATTGAAAAACTTAAACGGTTGAGTTCAACCCTGACTTCTGGCAATTTTGGGGCAAAGGATTTTAAGGAAGAAGAAAAAACTCCGGCTTACCTGCGTCATAATATTCAACTGAGTGAGCCCAATTATTCGTCCAATTCACAGGTTTCCAGATTTACTTTGGGAGAAGATAGTAAGAAGAATCCGGTGATAAAATCGGACAATTCATTTTTACATGATAATGTAGATTAAAACAAATTGAAATGTCATTAGAGAAAAAAATAAATAACGATTTAAAAGAGGCTATGCTGGCAAAAGATCGGCGTAAACTTGAAGCCTTGCGAGCTATTAAGGCAGCTTTGTTACTTGAAAAAACCGGTACGGACGTGAGCGGTTCCGAAATTCCCGAAACCATTGAGTTAAAGTTGGTTCAGAAGCTGGTAAAACAAAGGCGTGATTCAGCAGCACTTTATCGCAAACAAAACAGGGCCGATTTGGCCGGGGAAGAAGAATACCAGGCAGGCATTATCGAAAAATATCTTCCTGAGCAGCTTTCCGAAGAAGAAATTGAGCAAAAACTTAAGGAAATTATTGCCGAAACAGGGGCTTCCTCCATAAAAGACATGGGCCGCGTGATGGGAATGGCGGCCAAACAAATGGCCGGAAAAGCCGATAATAAAATTGTTGCTGCCATGGTAAAGAAATTACTGGCTTAAGGCTTCGCTACAAAATAACCTGACCATTCCGGCTTGTTCTTTTACACGTTAACTTCGTTATCTCTACGTTTCTTGCCTTGTTACCGCACAAAATAACATCGCCTGCTTTTTCCAACTTATTTCGTGATAATGCCGGCTAATTCCTATTTTGATGCGCTGATAATAGTTATTAACTTTGTCAAAAATCCCGGCACATCAAAATAATATTTAACTATAATGCCTAAACCGAAAACAGATAAACCAATATTTTTCCTTCGGTAACAAATGTCTTCTTATCTTTACCTTTTCAAATTTTGATTGATAATGAAAAGAATTGCTTTGTTTCCCGGTTCATTCGACCCCATTACGCTGGGGCATGTTTCCGTGGTACGGCGTGCTCTTCCTCTATTTGATGAAATTATCATTGCTATCGGGATAAATTCCGAAAAGCAGTATATGTTCTCGCTGGAACAGCGCAAAACTTGGATTGAAGCTGTATTTAAAAATGATTCCACAGTTTCCGTACAGACTTATCAGGGGCTTACCGTTGACTTTTGTGAGCAGGTAAATGCCCGTTTTATTTTACGGGGCCTGCGCACTTCGGCTGATTTTGAGTTTGAACGTAGTATCGGGCAAGTAAATCATAAAATATCTTCGGGTATTGAAACGGTTTTTTTGCTTACCGAGGCAAAATTTACACCCATTTCGTCCTCCATCGTGCGCGATGTTTACCGCCACGGTGGTGATATCAGCAGTATGGTTCCCAGGGAGGTGAAGCTGGATGAAAATATAAACAGATGAAAAAAAGTTTTGTTTTTTATGATTGAACGATTTGGCTATGAACCAAAATTCCCAAAAAAACTATTGGAATAAGCTGGCGCCTACAAAAGAGTTTACTACTAACTTGGATTTCAATTTGTTACGTTCCCTGTCTAAAGATGCCAAAATTGTTGATTACGGATGTGGCTATGGCAGGATATTGAATCAGTTGTATAAAGCGGGATATCATAATCTTACCGGTTTTGATTTTTCGGAGGCAATGATTCAGCGTGGAAAAAATGAATTTCCCCATCTAAAACTGAAAATTATAGAAGAAAATCATACAAAATGCGATCCTTATTCTGTTGATATGGTGATTTTGTTCGCCCTGCTTACCTGTGTGGTTGAAGATAAAGCGCAACAAAAAATTATGAGTGAAATACATCGAATTCTGAAGCCTGGCGGAAGAGTGTATATTAATGATTTTTTGTTGAATACTGATGAGAGGAACAAACTGCGTTACAAACGTTTTGAAAAGCAATATGGCACTTATGGTGTTTTTGAGCTGTCCGATGGCGGATTGTTGCGACATCACCATGAAAATTATCTAAAGCATCTGATGGATGGATTTACACAAGAATATTTCAAAAAAACCGTTTTCACTACCATGAATGGCCATCAATCAAATGGATTTGCGATGGTGGCAAAAAAGGAGAGTTGAGCTAATGAGAGTATTTTTAAATCTGTTGCTTTGTTTGTGGGTAAGTGGATTGTACGCACAGGAAGTTAAACTGAGCGGGCATGCCGAGCGGCGTCCCGAGGGTACCTTGGTCCGGGTTCAGGTTTATGCCGATGCTTTTTCGCAACGGCTTACAACCCTGGCTTCCACACAAACAGATAGCAGAGGAAATTTTGGAATGCACTTTTCAATTACTGAAGTTCAATATGCATTCTTAGCGGTGAGCCTGAGAAAGACTGAATTTGTGTTGCGGCCGGGTAGTACGTATCATTTTACGGTATTTCCTGATACGGCCAATCAAAAAGGTTCGGTTTTCGATCGGCAGCAGCCCCTTGCCATCGATTTAAAAGCGGATGACGGCCGGCTAAATCAACAGATTGGCCGGCTTAACCAACAGGTTGATGACTTTGTGTTAAACCATTTCAGGGATGTTTACCAGCTTCACAATAAAAATGTTATTGTAACTTTCCAAAAGCAAATAAAAAGTGAGTTTCCGGCGGATATTTCTGATTATTTCAAACAATATGCTCGCTATTCGTTGGCTTCGCTGTTTTGGGCCGGACGCACAGAATCGGCAGAAACCATTGCCAAAACGTATTTTATCGAAAAAAAGGTGCTTTACCACAACGTCCGTTATTGCAATTTTTTTAAGGATTTCTTTCAGGCTTATTTCGAATCTAAGATCAACGGGCCTTTAACTAAGATTCAGCTTGCGCAGGTTGTCCCAAACCAAAACCTGCATGCGCTGGACTCGCTGTTCTCATTGGATCCGCTTTTGAAAGCAGATGCCCGGGTGCGACAGTTAGCCGAGATGGTAGTGATGGAAAAGTATTATCACGACAAACTATTCAGTTCCGGTGATTTTGATGCACTTTTTCAACAAATAGTTCAGAGAAGTGTTTTTGTTGAAAACCGAAAAGTTGCCGGGAATTATTTGTTTATGTTACGACGGATGGCTCCCGGAACTGATGCTCCGGCTATTCATTTACCTGATATCATGGGAAAAGAATATACATTGTCTGATTTTAAGGATCAGTATGTTTTGCTTGGTTTTTTTAAAGCCGATTGCCCCGTGTGTGAACGCCAGCTACCGTTTTTGAAGAATATGCAGGAAAAACTCGGTTCGGGTTTTACGAATATTACGATCATAATGGGTAATCCCGGGGAACAAATGATTCAAAATTTACTTTCAGGAATCTCCAAATGGCCGGTTTTGTTATTGGGAAAGCGGTTGGGAATCCTGGAAAAGTATCAGATTGTCAGCTTTCCGGCTTATGTGTTGATTGCGCCTCATGGTAAAATAGCCATGAATCCGGCGCCCATGCCTGAGGAAAATGCTTTGCAACGAATCATCCAATTGCAAAATCTGGATAAAAAAAGACAAACACATGAAAAATAATAGTATTGAAATTGTTTTTGCAAGCCTGTGATTTATTGATTGCCTGTGAAAAAAATCAAATATCCGCATAAGTAAAAAATTGATTTGCTTTCAATACCTTTGCAAAAAATTCCTGCCATAAACCGTCAGGGAACAATAATTGATAGAGGATGTAATCAACTTACAAAATACTATGATTGGTTTTATAAAGAAAATTATTGGTGACAAGGCTACACGCGATCAGAAAGCGATAAATCCTTATGTAAGTAAAATTAAGGAGGCTTATGAGCACATAAAAGAACTCACCAATGACGAATTGCGTGCTAAGACGCAGGAATTTAAACAGCAAATTGCTGATTATTTAGCCGAAGAAGAAAATGAAATTAGCAAACTGAAACATCATGTAGAGGATAATTTTGAAATTGATATTCAGGAAAAGGAGAAAATTTATCACCGGCTTGACAAACTGCAAACAAAATTATATGAAAAGACGCAGGAAATTTTAGATCGTTTATTGCCGGAAGCCTTTGCAGTTATGAAAGAAACGGCCCGCCGTTTTAAAGATAATGCCGATGTGGTGGTTACGGCTAACGACTGGGACCGAAGTATGGCTACAGTGCTTGAGAACCTGACCATTAAAGGAGATAAAGCCCATTACAAAAACCAGTGGATGGCCGGTGGAAACCTGATTACGTGGGACATGGTGCATTACGATGTGCAGTTATATGGTGGTGTCGTCCTTCATCAGGGTAAAATTGCCGAGATGGCCACCGGTGAAGGAAAAACGTTGGTAGCTACACTGCCTGTTTACCTGAATGCCTTGCCGGGTAAAGGCGTTCATTTGGTTACTGTGAACGATTATTTGGCGAAACGTGACTCCGAATGGATGGGCATGCTGTTGATGTTTCATGGTTTAAAAGTCGATTGTATCGATAAACATGAACCCAATACCACTGCCAGACGTGAAGCTTATCTGGCTGATGTTACCTATGGAACCAACAATGAGTTTGGTTTTGACTACCTGCGTGACAACATGACAGCCAATCCGGAAGAAATGGTGCAACGCGAACCGAATTACAGTATTGTCGATGAAGTTGACTCGGTGTTAATTGATGATGCCCGTACACCTTTGATTATTTCGGGACCAACGCCCAAAGGCGAAAAACATGAATTTGACGCCTTGAAAGGTGATGTGGAGAAATTATATAATGCACAAAAAAACCTGGTATCCAGCCTGCTGTCCGAGGCAAGAAAATTATTAAAAGACCGTTCAAACTCGGAAAATATCACAAAAGCGGGTGACCTTATTTTTACTGCCTATCGTGGCCTGCCTAAAAATAAAGCATTGATTAAGCTGTTAAGTGAAGAAGGTAACAAGGCATTGATGCAAAAAAGGGAAAGCTTTTACTTGCAGGAGCAATCTAAAAATATGCACCTCATTGATGATGAGTTGTATTTTGTTATTGACGAAAAAAACAATTCTTCCGATTTAAGTGAGAAAGGGATCGATTTGTTAACCAAATCATATGATGACCCCGATTTTTTCATTCTTCCAAACATTGGTGAACGAATTGCCGACTTGGAAAAAGAAGAATTGGATGAAAAAGAACTGATGGAGAAAAAAAATCAGATGATTAACGATTATGCCATCAAATCGGAACGTGTGCATACTGTAACCCAGTTGTTGAAAGCCTATACCTTGTTTGAGAAGGATGTCGAGTACGTTATCATGGACAATAAAATTAAGATTGTTGATGAGCAAACAGGCCGTATCATGGAAGGCCGGCGTTATTCGGATGGATTACACCAGGCGCTTGAAGCCAAAGAAAATGTAAAAATTGAGGCAGCTACCCAAACCTACGCTACCATAACCCTGCAAAACTATTTCAGGATGTATAAAAAACTGGCAGGGATGACTGGTACAGCCGAAACGGAAGCAGGTGAGTTTTGGGATATTTACAAACTCGATGTCGTAGTAATTCCTACTAATAAACCAGTTGTACGTGACGACCGTCAGGATTTGGTGTATAAAACCAAACGTGAGAAATATAATGCTGTAATTGATGAAATTGAAAACCTTGTCAAGGACAGACGTCCTGTTTTAGTGGGGACTACCTCTGTTGAGACATCGGAGCTACTAAGTAAAATGCTACATCGCCGGCATATAGATCATAATATCCTGAATGCTAAACTCCACTTTAAAGAGGCTCAAATTGTTAAGGAAGCCGGTCAGCCCGGTAAGGTAACCATTGCTACCAACATGGCCGGTCGTGGTACTGACATTAAACTGGGGCCCGGTGTGAAAGAAGCCGGTGGCTTGGCTATCGTAGGTACCGAACGGCATGAGTCGAGGCGTGTTGACCGCCAGCTGCGTGGCCGTGCCGGTCGTCAGGGCGATCCGGGAAGTTCGCAGTTTTTTGTGTCGCTCGAAGACGACCTGATGCGTATGTT
>CAJXKB010000036.1 GCA_913055825.1 uncultured Bacteroidota bacterium | reverse complement strand
TTAATGCCCATTAGTTCGGTGAGTGTGGTGCTCTTTGCCAGCCTATCCGTAAAATTCTTATCAAAAGATATTCACTAGCTAACTTGCAGTTTTATAGAATTATATGTAATTTTGTGTGTCAATATATAAATAGGTGTATTTGTAGATTATAAAAATCTTTTATATTTGCTCAAACATTTAATTCAGAACCCAAATACATAAATGTCCGTACTTATTATTTTAGTTATTGTAGGAATACTGGTTGCAGGTAGTTTTTTAGTGGCTTTTGTGTGGTCGGTAAAAGACGGACAGTACGACGACATGACCTCACCGGCCGTTCGTATCTTATTTGAGGATACGCATCCTGTAGGGGCTTTGGGCGAAAATAGTTCTCACCACAAAAAAAATAAAAGAAAACATCACCTTCGGATACTCCATTAACAATTCAAATTATTAATGAACGCTTATGAAATTAGAAAAGTTTACTTATGACAACCAACTTTCCAAGTTGTTTATGTTTGCCACCATATTTTGGGGCTTTATAGGAATGTTGGTCGGCCTTACTGCTGCATTCGATCTCATTTTTCCCGCGTTAAATGCCGGTATTCCCTGGCTGACTTTCAGTCATATTAGGCCTTTGCATACCAATGCCGTGATTTTTGCTTTTGTGGGTAACGGCATCTTTACAGCAGTGTATTATTCGACGCCGCGTTTGGTAAAAGCACCCATGTACAGTAAAATTCTGGGCAAAATACATTTTTGGGGCTGGCAGCTGATTATTGTATCGGCTGTGCTGACATTGCCTTTTGGTTTAACCCAGTCAAAAGAATATGCCGAGCTTATTTGGCCTATTGACATCGCTGTGGTTATTGTCTGGGTGATTTTTGGGATCAACTTTTTTATGACACTTGTCAAACGTCGCATGAAGCACATTTATGTGGCTATTTGGTTTTATATCGCTACCTGGGTTGCAGTTGCGGTATTGTATGTCGTCAATAATCTGCAACTGCCTACCTCGTTTTTGCATAGTTATTCTATTTATGCCGGGGTTCAGGATGCTTTGGTGCAGTGGTGGTATGGCCATAATGCGGTAGCATTTTTCCTCACCACTCCCTATCTTGGTTTGATGTATTATTTTGTGCCAAAAGCAGCCAACCGGCCTATTTATTCCTATCGTTTGTCTATCATTCACTTTTGGGCACTCATATTTATCTATATCTGGGCAGGTCCTCACCATTTATTGTATTCAGCTTTGCCTGATTGGGTGCAAGCGTTGGGCGTTGTATTCTCAATTATGTTGATAGCACCATCGTGGGGTGGGATGCTGAACGGATTACTAACGCTTCGCGGCGCATGGGACCGCGTACGTAAAGATCCTGTACTAAAGATGTTTGTCGTGGGTATAACAGCATACGGAATGGCAACCTTTGAAGGGCCTATGCTGGCATTAAAATCAGTAAATGCCATGAGCCATTTTACCGATTGGACCATTGGTCATGTGCACATGGGAACCCTTGGCTGGAACGGGATGATGACCTTTGGGATGATTTATTATTTAACGCCCAAACTGTTTAATACCAAGCTATATTCCAAGGCACTTGCCAATACACATTTCTGGATTGCCACGTTAGGCATACTTTTCTTTGTTATTCCACTCTATTTTGCGGGATTTACACAAAGCATGATGTGGAAACAGTTTACGGATGCCGGCTATCTGGCTTATCCAAATTTCCTTGAAACCGTTACGCAGATTATGCCTATGTACTACCTGCGCGCTTTTGGCGGTTCGCTTTACTTTACAGGGATGATTTTGTTCATAATTAATATTTGGAAAACTGCAAAAGCCGGAACATTTGGCCGTTATGAAGAAACTGAAGCTCCTGCATTGGAAAAAACTCTTCACGAATCAACCAATAAGATGAAATGGGGCTGGCACCGCAAACTGGAAGGCAATGCAGCGAAATTCACCGTTTTTGCATTAATAGCTATTTTAATTGGGGGAGCTGTTGAAATGATCCCCATGTTTCTGGTTAAGTCAAATGTGCCTACTATTGCAGCCGTGAAACCTTATACCCCGCTTGAATTACAGGGGCGCGATATTTATGTGAGCGAAGGTTGTTACCTGTGTCATTCGCAGATGATCAGGCCTTTCAGGTCGGAAGTGGAACGTTATGGAGAGTATACCAAAGCAGGAGAAACAGTTTATGATTTTCCAACCCAATACGGGTCGAAACGAACCGGCCCCGATTTAGCTCGCGAAGGTGTTACTTCATTGCCCAATTACAAACCCAATTCATGGCATTATAATCACTTGATCGATCCGCAAAAGATGAATGCCGAATCAATCATGCCTCCCTATCCATGGTTGGCAACACGTGATTTGGATATCGCTTCTACGCCGGCAAAAATCAGGGCAATGATAAAACTGGGCGTACCGTATCCAAAAGGCTATGACAAGACAGCCATCGATGACCTGCAGATGCAAGCCCACGAAATCGGTGAAAACTTACGCCAATCGGGTATCAAAGTGGATGACAATAAAGAGATTATTGCTTTGATTGCTTATTTGCAACGTCTGGGTACTGATATCTATAAAAATAAAAATTAAGACTTAACTCAGATGAAACTTGTTATTCATAGCCTGGAACAAATTGGTAATGTAGAGATCTTTCCCATTATATCATTTATTATTTTTTTTACTTTCTTTTTGGTTATGGGATACCGCGTTTATAAAACGCCAAAATCTTACGTGGATGAAATGGGAAAGCTTCCTCTGGATAAACCTGTACCGCAAACAAATGAAAATGAGAATCAATTGAATCTTAAAAATCCCAATTAATATGGATAAAGAAATGAAGAAGCCTGATTTGAACAAGGATGATTATGAAATAGATACACTAACGAACGATCGCCTGATTAAAGACCATGAATATGATGGCATCAGAGAGCTTGACAATGATTTACCCGTCTGGTTGAAATGGATGTTTTATCTTGGTATCACAATTGCTATCGTGTATTCTATTCGTCTGTTTGTATTTAAAGCTCCCGATTTAATTCAGGCCGATGAGTACCAAAAAGAAATGGCCGATTTTGCTAACAACAATACTGTTGCTGCTGAAAATGCTGCTCCGTTTCAGGTGAAATTACTTACCGATGCCGCTTCTTTGGCAAAAGGCAGGGAGACCTGGACTAAAATCTGTGCTGCTTGTCATATGGCTGATGGTGGTGGGTTGGTTGGACCGAATATGACAGATAATTACTGGATTCATGGCAATACTGTTCAGGATTTGTATCAAGTTGTAACCAATGGTGTGATACAAAAAGGTATGTTGTCGTATAAAGATCAGCTTTCGGACGAAAGCCGCCTTGAGGTGGTGAGCTATGTGTTGGAAAAATTGCACGGCACAAAACCTGCCCATCCCAAAGCTCCACAGGGTAAAAAATACGAATAATGATCTTTTATTTCCATTAAAATAACAGTAGAACCGATAAATTGATAGGTAAATGTCCCAAAAAAGCACATCTTCCTACAGGGATAAATTAAGTACAGTTGATGATACCGGAAGGAGGCGTTGGGTTTTCCCAAGAAAACCCAAAGGTAGATTTTTCAATAAGCGTGAAATGCTGGCAATTATATTGTTAGTTATTTTTTATATTGGCCCTTTTTTGAAGGTTCATGGCGATCCATTGATGATGTTTAACATCATGGAGCGAAAATTTATCATTTTTGGCATAATGTTCTGGCCTCAGGATTTCCATCTGATTGTGATGGTTTTCTTGACCATGATTCTTTTTATAGTCCTTTTTACGGTTGTTTTCGGGAGATTGTTCTGCGGATGGATTTGCCCCCAAACCATTTTTATGGAATTTGTATTTCGCAGGATTGAATACCTTATTGAAGGTAATGCTGCCGCTCAACGCCGTTTATCCAGACAATCCATGAATTTTGAAAAATTGTGGAAGAAATCCTTAAAACATCTGATTTTTTATTTGATTGCTTTCATTACAGCCAATACGTTTTTAGCCTATATCATTGGTATTGATCAGTTGATCATATTTATAAAAGAGGGGCCGGTAGCTCATTTGAGTGGGTTTATCAGTTTATTGGTCTTTTCGGGAGCCTTCTACTTTATTTTCGCCTTCTTTCGCGAACAGGTTTGTACGCTGGCCTGTCCCTATGGCCGCCTGCAAGGTGTATTGGTTGATTCGAAAACCCTAATTGTAACTTACGATTATAAAAGAGGGGAACCCCGTGCTCCGTTGTCGAAGGCTAAAGCCGGCGAAAGTGGCGATTGCGTGGATTGCAATGCCTGCGTGGCGGTTTGCCCCACCGGAATTGATATTCGCAACGGTACCCAGCTTGAATGTATCAACTGTACCGCCTGTATTGATGCCTGCGAGGCAACAATGATTAAAGTTAAAAAACCCACCGGGTTGATTCGCTACGATTCGGAGGAAGGAATTGAAAAAGGTGTCCATCATTTGTTTAATGCCCGTTCAATTGCTTATTCGGTGGTACTTACCCTTTTGCTGGGGTTTGTCGCTGCTCTTTTTGCCATTCGTGGCGATTATGAAGCCACCATTCTTCGTGCCCGGGGTAGTATGTACCAGGAATACGGAAAAGATAGCCTGTCGAATATCTATAACTTCAATATTGTAAATAAATCGCGACATCCCATCAGCGTGAGCATGAAATTATTATCGCCGAAAGGACGTATACAATACATTGGTACAAAACCGGTGATTCAAAAAGGAAAGGCTGCCAACGGAACAATTTTGGTGATTTTGCCAAAAGCAGAGCTGAAGCATTCAAAAACGCCCATTGTTATTGGTGTTTTCGACAATAGGAAAAAGTTAAGTAATTACAAAAGTACTTTTGTGGGGCCCAATTCACTTGATAATTAGATAATTGGATGACCATGCTTTGATTGGCACTACATGGCCGGTTATCAATAACTAAATAATTAAAAGAAATGAAAATAAAATGGAATTGGGGTACAAAGCTGACTCTTTTTATTATACTGTTTATGCTTTTGATTTTATCTTTTGTTTATAGAAGTTTTCAGAGAGATGTGAATTTGGTTGAGAAGGATTATTATCCAAAAGGATTGCAATATCAGCAACGGATTGATGAGATGAAAAATGCCCGAATATTTGAACCACAAATTATTGTGGAACAGCAGAAAAATAAATTGGTATTGCATCTGCCCATGATACATCCCGATACCGGTAATGTTTTGTTTTTCAGGCCTTCCGGTAAAAAATTCGATATCTCACGTGTGATGCCACACGACAGCATCGACCAACTGCAGTTTGATGGTAAGCTGTTTAAAAAGGGACATTATGTTTTGAAAGTTTATTGGGAAGAGAGTGGCAAAAAGTTTTATGTTGAGAAAGGATTTTATTTTCGGAAATGACAGCTTTTAATTTATATACGGCTTTGATGATTGGCTTGGTGGGAAGCCTGCATTGTATTGGTATGTGCGGCCCCATCGCCATTGCTCTCCCCATCGGCAGAAAAAGCTGGCTAAACCGTATTATGGGGGGGCTAATCTACAATACAGGGCGCATTTTTACTTACGCTGTTTTGGGAGTTTTGTTTGGTTTGCTGGGTAAAGGGATTGAACTGGCAGGCTTACAACGCTGGGCTTCCATTGGTATTGGCCTGGTAATGATATTTTCTATCCTGTTTCCTGCACTTTTCAAAGGGAAATTAAAACTGGAGCAGTTGCTGTTCGGCTATGCCGGCAGGATGGTGGGAAAATTCAGAAGACTCTTTGCCATCAACTCCTTACCTTCACTATTGTTGATTGGTTTACTTAACGGTTTATTACCCTGCGGTTTAGTGTATGTGGCAGTTGCAGGCGCATTAAATACCAACGATATTTTCGGTGGAGCAGTGTTTATGCTGGTATTCGGACTGGGTACTTTACCTGTGATGCTGGCTATTCCATTGCTGGGGAACCTTATCGGTACAAAATTCCGGCGTCGTTATCAGCATGTACTTTCTTCCTTGGTGGTGGTGCTGGGCATATTATTTGTCCTCAGGGGTTTATCGCTGGGAATTCCTTATTTAAGTCCTCCTCAAAAGATGCTAAAACCACATGAGAAAATGATAATGCATACGCGAAAAAGCAATCATGGCATAACTGTCCCGATGGAAATAAAATAATTTAGAATACTTCAAAATAAAAAAATAATTAACTTTGCAGCCATTCAAAAAGAATAAAATGAAAAAATTAGGATTTATTGTTGTTATGGCCGGCATGATTTTTTTTGCCGGTAAATCGTTTGGGTTTTTATCTCATAAAGTGGTAAAAACAACCTCTTCAGAAATTATATATGTACCGGCGAACGATCCGGCTGATGCTAAATTTCCCAAAGGGGCAAAAATTTTCAAAGAAAAATGTGTCGCCTGCCATCAGATTACTGGAATGGGTGTGCCGGGAGCATTTCCTCCGCTTAAAGGCTCCGATTATCTAAAAGCCGATAAAAAGCGTGCTGTTGCCCAGGTTCTGAATGGTTCTAACCATGAAATAACTGTTAATGGGGCAAAATACAGTATTCCCATGCCGCCACAAGTTGATAATTACGAAGACGCAGTGGCAGTAATTAACTATGTGATGAATGCCTGGGGAAACAACTATGGTATAGTGAAACTCGCTGATGTAAAAGACATTAAGATTGTAAGATAGCGTTATTTCGCTACGTAAAAAAAGACCTGTAATACCTGAGTGGGATTACAGGTCTTTTTTGTTATATGATTTTAATCATACTAATTACCATTTATTTTAATCCTTATTGAAAATCAATTTACGACCTTTTTTAAATCCAGTCGTTATTGTCATTTTTAACGGTTTTATAATAAACAGTAATTCAGTAATATAGTACTTATTACCGTGATAAAATAATAAAGTGATACTTATATTAAAATAGATGTAACTAAAGTGAATATGAGATAATTCACCTCCTGATTTTGCTACAGGAAGGCTGCTTCTATCTCTAAATTTCTATTTAAAAATGATCTAATTAACTATTTAACTCAATGTATTTCTTTTTGTTAAAATACCAAACAAAGAATCATTGTAATATGCTATGATAAATAGCATACAGCCATTTCGGTACTTTACATTTATTATTACATAATTTTGAAAAAGTTAAAAATTCTTAATTTTTTAGGCCTTTCCATGAATACTTTATTCAGGACAGACTTTAGTTTTATTAAAATTTTAGTCACAAAAAATTAAAATTATGTATCAAAAACGATTCAATGAAAAAGGCGAAAAAGAAATCTTTTTCGGTAAGAAAAGCTTTTCACTGTTTAGTGGGTTCATTTTCTTTGTGTTTTTAATGTCTTCCTCGGGAACTGCATTTGGTATTCCCAGTTTTGCAAGACAAACCGGATTAAGTTGTGCAGCCTGTCATACGGTTTTCCCTGAATTGACTGCTTTTGGAAGGCAATTTAAGCTGAATGGCTATACCCTGACAAATATTAAAACAGTAAAAGAGACAAAAAAGAAGGCTGATGGTAAAAAGAGAACCTTAGTGAATATTCTGGGAACTGTTCCCCTTTCAGTTATGATGCAAACCGGCATAACATTCGTCAGCAAACCTGATGCAGGAACGCAAAATGGTACAATTGAATTTCCTCAGCAGTTTAGCATATTTTACGGTGGCCAGATCACGCCTCATATGGGTGCATTTGTACAGCTTACCAATGAAGACGGACCAGATGGTGGTGCCTTTGGCTTGGATCTTGCTGACATTCGGTATGCCCGTCAGGGAACAGGATCCACGCCGTTAACTTATGGGCTGACATTAAATAACGCACCAACGGTTCAGGATTTGTGGAATACCACACCAGCTTGGGGCTATCCTTATTCGGCATCAGGTGTAGCTGCCGATCCCGGAGTAAGCACATTTATCGAAGCCGGCCCCGACATCGGAGCTGTGGGTTTAAGCGCTTATGCCATGATCGACAATTGGGTTTATGTAGAAGCAGCTGGTTATCGTTCGGCACATTTGGGAGTTGAATTGCCATTAGGCCCTCAGTCAGAAGGCGCTTTAAGCGGAATTTCTCCTTACTGGAGAGTCGCTCTTCAGCATTCTTTTGATAAATCTTATTTTGAGGTGGGTAGTTTCGGCATTGCCGCCAAAGTTTATCCTTCCGGAGTTACGGGTTTAACAGATAATTATACTGATTTGGGTTTTGATGCTCAATATGAATATCAAATGAACAGTGGCCAATTGACCATTCATTCGTCATATATTGCCGAAAAACAAAAACTTAATTCTACTTTCGGTGCCGGCGATAGTGATAACCTCTCAAATAATCTTGATGTGTTTAAGATTGATGCAAGTCTTTTCCTGAAACCCGGTGTCAACTTTACGCTTGGATATTTTGATGTTACAGGCTCAAAAGATGCCGGATTATGGGGTGCCGATTTCACAGGTAATGTCCCTGATAATAATGGTGTTAGGGCCCAGTTTAGTTATTTGCCATGGCAAAACACAAAACTCTCAGTGCAATATGTAGCTTTTAATAAATTTAATGGTACTACCGATGGTGCCGCTGATAATAACTCTATTTATTTTCAGCTCTGGTTCTTATTTTAAGAACTATTGGTAATAAAATAATTAAATTTAACACCTTTCTTTTTGGCCTGCTGACTAAAAAGAAAGGTGTTTTTTTGTCGAAGTCTGCAGTTTCTTGTATCCCTTTTTATCTGTTCGCTTTTATCAGCTCTAATCAGTTTGCTATTTACTTTTGTTTAAATTTGTCGGGTGTAAAAATCCCTGCGTGCAGTTATGCTAACAAAATTATCCATTAAGAATTACACCCTTATTGAAACCATGGAAATAGGTTTTGATAAAGGTTTTACCGTAATTACCGGTGAAACCGGTGCCGGAAAATCCATTTTGTTGGGTGCTTTGTCGCTAATATTGGGAAAACGGGCCGACCTTTCGGTACTTATGGATAAAAGTCGTAAGTGTATAGTGGAAAGCGAATTTGATATTAGCCGATTAGATTTAGAGGATTTCTTTGACGCTCACGATCTGGATTTTGAACCGCTTACGCTGTTGCGACGTGAAATTTCGCCATCTGGAAAATCGCGGGCGTTTATTAATGACACACCTGTAAACCTTACGGTGATGAAGGCATTGGGCGAGCAGCTTGTGGATATTCATTCACAGCACCAAACCCTTTTGCTTAATGATACACTCTTTCAACTCGAACTTTATGATGGCTATGTGAATCAGACCAACGTGCTGAAAGATTATCAGCGGGTTTTCAGGGAATTCCGTCTATCGAATCAGAGGCTTACAAAAATAAAGGAGGAAAACGCCCGCGCAAAACGGGATGAAGATTATTTGCGTTTTCAGATCAATGAACTTGAAGCAGCGCAGTTAGATGTGGAAGAAGTTGAGGCTCTTGAAGAAAAGGTTAAATTACTCACCCATGCCGGAGAAATAAGTCAGACGGTTGCCATGGCGGTGCAAATACTCAAGGAAGATGAAGTGTCAGTGCTTGACCTTTTGAGCCGGCTCAGGGAGGCTTTCTTTAAATTATCTGATTATCATTCTGATTTTAAGGATTATTATTCACGTCTCGACAGCGCAGTGATTGAATTGTCTGATCTCGCTGATGAAATTGAAAGGCTTTCGGGCAGCGATGAATTTAACCCGGATGAATTGCAAATTGCCCGGGAACGTCTGGATGTGCTGTATGCGTTGCAGCAAAAGCATCATGCCAGGGATATGGCCGACTTAATTAGAATTTATGAAGAATACCGTAAACAATTGGATGCTATCCAATCATTGGACGAACAGCAACAGGAGGAAGAACGTCGTTTGGCAGAACTTACTACTGCCTTAACTACGAGTGCGAATAAAATCCATGCCACGCGGACGGAGAAGGTTGCTGAATTTGAGCATTCCGTGGAGCATCTGTTGCGTTTGCTTGGGATGAAAGAAGCCGTTTTCAAGGTTCAGATTAAAAACATGCCACATTTTGGTGAACGTGGAAAAGATGATGTCCGTTTTCTTTTTAATGCTAACAAAGGAGGTGACCTTACTGAAATTTCAAAATCTGCTTCAGGTGGCGAGCTATCACGATTGATGCTGGCTTTAAAATCGCTTGTGCATCAGGTGAAAGTGTTACCTACAATTATTTTTGATGAAATTGATGCAGGGGTTTCCGGTGAAATTGCTGGAAAATTAGGTAATATTTTAAAGGAGATGTCCCGCCGGCTCCAGGTAATGAGTATCACTCATCTGCCTCAGATTGCGGCCAAAGCCGATGCCCATTTCAAGGTATATAAGATACTCAATAATAACCGTACAAATTCGGCAGTGGCCCTTCTAAATGATGAAAGCAGGCAGGAAGAAATTGCCAAAATGCTCAGTGATGAAAAGGTTACCGACGCCGCACGCAAGGCTGCACTTGAATTAATGAGAAATTGATACTTAGTGCTTGTTAAGAAATAACCTTATCATTTTGACTTGTTCTTTTACTTATTTTCATCGTTATAAAAGTCTTAAATAAACTGTGGCTATTCGCAACTTTTATGCCTCGAAAATAAAAAAAATAACTGCGTCAATTCTGTAAACTTTATTCCTTAACAAGCACTAAGCAGGACTGAGGAAGCTATAGCGGACAGCCCGTGAAAGCCTGTGCGTTGGCCCGCCCAAAATTTAGAGATATTTTTTACAAATTCGTATTAATCACTTGTCAAAACAAAAATTATTTTTACCTTTGCACCCCTGTTTTAGAGGAAAATAGATAAAAGCCACTGAGACAGTTGAAGTTAAAGGAACCTGATAAGGTAAAACGTTATAGGTTCAACGACGGAATTGAGTGGATTATTCCGTATGATGTTTTACAACACCTGCCTTATCAACCTCCTTTATAAATTTTTTTAACGAAAAAGCATAGCGCTTATAAAAGTTTTTGTACTTTTGCGCCTCCAAAAATAGAGGTAAAAAAGAATTAATTAAATTAGATATGCCGACTATACAACAGTTAGTAAGAAAAGGACGCAACAAGCTGGTTGACAAAAGTAAATCTCCCGCGCTGGATTCATGTCCACAAAGGCGTGGCGTTTGTGTCAGAGTTTATACTACAACGCCTAAAAAACCTAACTCCGCCATGCGGAAGGTTGCCAGGGTTCGTTTGACCAATGGTAAAGAGGTGAATGCTTATATTCCCGGTGAAGGCCACAACCTTCAGGAACACTCCATTGTAATGATTCGCGGCGGTCGTGTGAAAGACCTGCCGGGTGTTCGTTATCATATTATTCGTGGTGCTTTGGATACTTCGGGTGTTGAAGGCCGCACACAACGCCGGTCGAAATATGGTACAAAACGTCCCAAGAAAAAATAAGAAATTAGCATAGCATTTAAGCTCAAGATATAATGAGAAAAGCAAAACCTAAAAAAAGAATTATTCTTCCCGATCCTAAATTCAACGATGTGTTGGTTACAAAATTTGTAAACAACCTTATGTTGCAGGGCAAGAAAAGCATTGCTTTTAAAATATTTTACGAGGCAATGGATATTGTTGCTTCTAAAATCGGTGAAGAGGAAAATGCACTGGATGTTTGGAAAAAAGCCCTGGCCAATGTAACGCCTGCCGTTGAGGTAAGAAGTCGTCGTATTGGTGGTGCTACTTTTCAGATTCCTGCTGAGATTCCTGCCGGGCGTAAACAATCAATAGGTATGAAGAACCTGATTGGATTCTCACGCAAGCGTCACGAAAAGACCATGGGTCAGAAACTGGCTGGTGAGATTTTGGCTGCTTACAAAGAAGAAGGCGCCGCTTACAAAAAGAAAGAAGATACGCACCGTATGGCTGAAGCCAACAAAGCATTTTCACACTTTAGATTCTAAAATTGACTAAGACGACGAATTAAGAGATGGCAGCCGAAAATAAAAATAACAGCAAATTGCGCTTCACCCGAAACATCGGGATTATGGCCCACATTGACGCCGGTAAAACTACTACTACCGAGCGTATTCTTTTCTATACCGGAAAGAACTATAAAATAGGTGAGGTACATGAAGGTGCTGCTACTATGGATTGGATGGTTCAGGAACAGGAGCGGGGTATCACCATTACTTCTGCTGCTACTACTGTTTTCTGGGAACTGGAAGGAAAGAAACATAAAATTAACATCATTGATACTCCCGGGCATGTTGACTTCACTGTTGAAGTTGAGCGGTCGTTGCGGGTGTTAGATGGTGCTGTAGGCTTGTTTTGTGCGGTTGGTGGTGTTGAGCCTCAATCGGAAACAGTGTGGAGACAAGCCAACAAATATAAAGTGCCCCGTATTAGTTTCGTCAATAAGATGGATCGTGCGGGTGCTGATTTTTATAGTGTTGTTGAACAAATTAAGGAACGTCTCGGTGCCAACCCGGTTCCTATTCAGATTCCCATTGGAGCTGAAGAGGATTTTGAAGGCGTTGTCGATTTGGTAAAAAATAAAGCTTTTGTATGGGATGATTCCACGCAAGGCACTAAAATTGTTGAAATTCCCATTCCTGATGATTTGAAGGAAGCTGCCTATAATGAGCGCATGAAGCTTATTGAAGGTGTTGCCGAGGAAAGTGACGAATTGTTGGAGAAGTTTATGGATGATCCTGATTCGATTACCGAGCAGGAGATGATCGATTCTATCCGTAGAGCCACACTCGAAATGCGCATTACGCCTGTAATGTGTGGGTCGGCTTTTAAAAACAAAGGTATTCAGATGTTGCTCAATGCAATTATTCAATTCCTTCCCAGCCCGCTTGACGTAGAATCGGTAAAAGGCATCAACCCTAAAAATGATAAAGAAGAATTAAGGCATCCGGATCCTACAGATCATTTTTCGGCGTTGGCATTTAAAATTGCCACCGATCCGTACGTGGGACGTTTGTGCTTTTTCCGTGTTTATTCGGGTACGCTGACTGCCGGATCGTATATTTATAATGTAAATACCGGCAAAAAGGAGCGTATCAGCCGTATCATGCAAATGCATGCCAACAAGCAAAATCCGCTTGATAAAATTGAAGCCGGTGATATTGGGGCAGCCGTTGGGTTTAAAACCATTCGTACCGGAGACACGCTTACCGACGAAAAGCATCCTATCATGCTTGAATCGATGACGTTCCCCGATCCTGTGATCAGTATTTCAATTGAGCCTAAAACGAAGGGCGATATGGATCGCATGGGAGCAGCTTTGGCGAAATTAGCCGAAGAGGATCCTACTTTTAAAGTGCATTCCGATTTAGATTCGGGCCAAACGATTATTTCGGGAATGGGTGAGCTTCACCTTGATATTTTGGTTGATCGTTTGAAACGTGAATTCAAAGTGGAATGTAATGTGGGTCAGCCTCAGGTTGCTTACAAAGAAGCAATTACCTCTACGGTTACTCATCGTGAAGTGTATAAAAAACAAACCGGTGGCCGTGGTAAATTCGCTGATATCCAGTTTGAACTCGGTCCTGCCGATGGAGAAGGACTTGGTTTGGAATTTGTTGACGACGTACGCGGGGGCAATATTCCCAAAGAATTCATTCCTTCGGTGAAAAAGGGTTTTGAAATGGCCATGAAGAATGGTGTTCTGGCCGGTTATCCTTTGGAGAGCATGCGTGTACGCTTGTTTGATGGAGGTTTCCATCCGGTTGATTCCGATCAGTTGTCCTTTGAAATGGCTGCAAAAATGGGTTTTAAAGCTGCTGCACGCAAAGCCAAATCGGTTTTACTTGAGCCTATTATGAAACTTGAGGTGGTTACACCTGATGAGTATGTGGGCGATGTTACCGGCGATTTGAATCGTCGTCGCGCTATTTTGGAAGATATTACCGCCAAAGTTGGTTTCCAGGTGGTAAAGGCAAAAGTTCCTTTGTCGGAAATGTTTGGTTATGTAACCTCTTTACGGACATTAAGTTCGGGACGTGCTACTTCAACCATGGAATTCGACAGTTATAGTCCTACTCCTGCCGGCATTGCAGAGGAAGTGATAAATAAAGTAAAAGGTATTATTAGTTAAAAACTTTATATAAAGTGAGCCAAAGAATCAGAATAAAACTAAAATCTTACGATTATAACTTGGTGGACAAGTCTGCTGAGAAGATCGTAAAGACGGTAAAATCGACCGGTGCCGTTGTTAGCGGGCCTATCCCTTTACCTACTCATAAAAAGGTGTACACGGTAAACCGTTCCACTTTTGTGAACAAAAAAGCACGAGAGCAGTTTGAGTTGAACACTTTTAAAAGGTTGATGGATGTATATAATTCAACCTCAAAAACCATAGATGCATTGATGAAACTGGAGCTTCCCAGTGGTGTAGAAGTAGAGATCAAAGTTTGATAAACGTTAAGGCTTAAAGATTATAGCGATGTCAGGAATAATTGGAAAAAAAATCGGAATGACCAGTATATATGACGAAACAGGGAAAAACATCCCCTGCACCGTCATCGAGGCTGGCCCGTGTGTGGTAACGCAGGTGCGTACTATCGAACATGACGGGTACTCAGCCATTCAGCTGGCTTATGATGAAGTGAAAGATAAACATACCAATAAGCCTTTGCAGGGACATTTTGCAAAAGCAAAGACAACACCTAAAAAGGTTTTGGTTGAATTTACCCGTTTTGAAGATCAGAAAAAATTTGGCGATGTGGTAACGGTTGAAGTTTTCAACGAAGGTGAATTTGTTGATGTTGTGGGCACCTCAAAAGGTAAAGGTTTTCAGGGTGTTGTAAAACGTTACAACTTCCGCGGGGTAAATGATGCCACACATGGTCAGCATAACCGTTTAAGGGCACCTGGTTCATTGGGTGCTTCTTCGTATCCTTCAAGGGTGTTTAAAGGTATGCGTATGGCTGGCAGGACTGGTGGAAATCGCGTAAAGATGATTAACTTGAAAGTGATGAAAATCATCCCCGAGAAAAATGTAGTTGTAGTAAAAGGTTCCGTTCCCGGACCTAATAATTCATATGTAATTCTTGAAAGATGGAGTTAGCAGTAGTAAAGATTAACGGTGAAGACACGGGTCGTAAAGTGATGCTGGATGATTCCATTTTTGGAATTGAGCCCAGCGACCACGCTATTTATCTGGACGTTAAGCAAATTATGGCGAATAAACGCCAGGGTACACACGATTCCAGAGAAAGAAGTGACGTAAGTGGCAGTACCCGTAAAATCAAAAGACAAAAAGGTACCGGCACGGCTCGTGCAGGTGACATCAAGAATCCTATCTTTCGTGGTGGCGGACGTGTTTTCGGTCCTCATCCACGCGAGTACAATTCAAAATTGAATAAAAAGGTAAAACAGTTAGCCCGTAAATCGGCGTTGACTTATAAAGCCATGGATAAAGAGGTTTTGGTTGTGGAAGATTTCAAACTTGATGCTCCCAAAACCAAACAGTACACTCAAATCCTTAGTGGTTTGAAGCTTGATAACCGGAAAACATTGTTGGTAGTGAATGATTCCGATAATAATTTGTATCTGGCTTCGCGTAATGTTCCCAATGCAAAAGTGCTTAGGGCAGAATCGTTGAATACTTACGAAATTCTGAATGCCAAAGTACTTGTATTTATGGAAAGTGCGGTGAAGGCTACTGAAAAAATGTTTTCAAAATAATAAATCCGAATACGATGGGTGTAATATTGAAACCGGTAATTACAGAAAAGATGACTGCCAAGGGCGAAAGTCTCAACCAATTTGGTTTTATTGTTGACAAACGTGCCAACAAAATCCAAATTAAAGCAGAAGTGGAAGATTTGTACAATGTACAGGTAATTTCTGTAAATACCATGAACTATTCCGGCAAACTTAAAGTGCGTAACACAAAGTCAGGAATGATATCCGGCAGGACTAAGGCTTATAAAAAAGCAGTAGTAACACTTGCCGATGGAGAAACGATTGATTTTTTTAGCAATATCTAGAAGACATGGCTCTAAAGAAATATAAACCGACAACACCAGGTCAGCGCTTTAAGATTATTAGCGCTTATGACGACATCACTACCAACAAACCTGAAAAAAGTTTGTTGGCAAAGAAGAAAAGTTCTGGTGGACGAAACAACGAAGGAAGAATGACTGTTCGCAATATTGGTGGTGGTCATAAACAGAAATACAGAATTATTGACTTCAAACGTGATAAGGAAGGTGTTCCTGGCATTGTTAAAACCATTGAATACGATCCGAACCGTACGGCTCGAATCGCGCTGGTAAATTATGCCGATGGTGATAAACGCTATATCATCGCACCTCAGGGTTTGAAAGTAGGTCAGAAAGTGATCTCAGGTAAAGGAGTGGCTCCCGAAGTGGGGAATGCGATGTACCTGAGCGAAGTTCCTTTTGGAACGGTTATTCACAATATTGAACTCCGTCCCGGGCAAGGTGCCAAGATGGCACGTAGTGCAGGATCATATGCTCAACTGATGACCCGTGAAGGGAAATTTGCTATCATCAAGATGCCTTCCGGCGAAACCCGTATGATTTTGCTTACTTGTAAAGCAACAGTGGGGATGGTGTCCAATAGTGATCATCAACTGGAGAAATCCGGTAAAGCCGGGCGCCGTCGCTGGTTAGGCCGTCGTCCCCGCGTTCGTGGTGTTGCTATGAACCCCGTTGATCACCCAATGGGTGGAGGTGAAGGCCGTTCTTCGGGTGGGCATCCACGCTCACGCAAAGGTTTGCCTGCTAAAGGTTATAAAACCCGTGCCAGGAAAAAGGCTTCGAGTAAATACATTATTGAAAAAAGAAAGTAATCTTAGCTGAATTAAACAGATACTAATATGAGCCGTTCATTAAAAAAAGGACCATACATTCATTATAAGCTTGAGAAAAAAGTGATGGCCAATGTGGAATCGGGAAAAAAGACCGTGATTAAAACCTGGTCGCGCGCTTCGATGATTTCTCCTGACTTTGTTGGCCAAACCATCGCCGTTCACAATGGTAATAAATTTATTCCGGTCTATGTGACTGAGAACATGGTTGGGCATAAACTTGGTGAATTTGCACCTACTCGGATTTTCAGGGGACATGCCGGTAAAAAAGATAAAGGTAGAAAATAAAGCACAATACAATGGGATCTAGAAAACATAACAGTGCTGAAAAGCGTAAAGAAGAACGTAAAACTCAATACATTGCACGTTTGCGTAATGTACCTACTTCGCCGCGTAAAATGCGTTTGGTTGCCGATTTGATTCGGGGTATGGATGCTGAACATGCTTTAAATGTTTTACAGCATACTCAAAAAGAAGCCGCCGGCCGTGTTTATAAACTATTACGGTCAGCTATTGCAAACTGGGAAGTGAAAAACGAAGGCGCCCGTATCGAAGATAATCAACTGTACATTAAATATATATCGGTAGACAGTGGTAGGATGTTGAAACGAATTCAACCGGCTCCGCAGGGACGTGCTCATCGTATCCGTAAAAGATCGAATCATGTTACCCTTATTTTGGGAAACCGTGTGGAAGAAATGAAAGCTATGGAAGCGACAGTGGAACAAACAACTAGCAATGAATAATTTAAAATCTTTAACAATATAGATTAATGGGACAAAAAACTAATCCAATAGGACTCAGATTAGGAATCATCAAAGGATGGGACTCATACTGGTTTGGTGGAAAAAACTTCTCGGAAAAACTCGTTGAAGATGACGCTATACGTAAATATCTCAATGCACGTCTTGCCAAGGCTGGTATTTCCAAAATAATGATTCAGCGTACGCTGAAAATGGTAACTGTTACTATCTTTACTGCCCGTCCGGGTATTATTATCGGAAAAGGTGGCTCGGAAGTTGACAAATTAAAAGAGGAGTTAAAAAAACTTACCAAAAAGGAAGTTCAGATCAATATTTCAGAAATCAGACGTCCCGAGTTGGATGCCCGCATTGTTGCTAATAATATTGCTCGTCAAATCGAAGGAAGGGTATCATTCCGCCGCGCCATTAAAACAGCCATTGCTTCAAGCATGCGATTGGGTGCCGAAGGTATTAAAGTAAATATTTCAGGTCGCGTGGGTGGAGCCGAAATGGCACGTAGCGAAATGTACAAAGAAGGACGTGTGCCTTTGCATACTTTACGCGCCGATATCGACTATGCCCTCGTTGAAGCACATACAACTTACGGTCGCATTGGCATTAAAGTATGGATTTTTAAAGGTGAGGTTTATGGTAAACCTGATTTGGTTGACATTGCTAAGCCTGGTAACTCACGTGGCAGAGGTGGACATGGACCTTCTCGTGGAGGGTCACGTCCCAGGTCAAGAGGAAGAAGATAACAGCATTGATAATATTTTAAAGGGAAAAACAAATGTTACAACCTAAGAAAACAAAATATAGGAAACAGCAAAAAGGCCGCATGAAAGGTAATGCCCAGCGTGGTGCACAACTGGCTTTTGGTTCTTTCGGTATAAAAACCATGGAACAGGCCTGGATTACCGGTCGCCAGATTGAAGCTGCCCGTCAGGCTGTTACCCGTTACATGAAACGTGAAGGCCAGATATGGATCCGAATTTTTCCTGATAAACCCGTAACTAAAAAACCTGCAGAGGTTCGTATGGGTAAAGGAAAAGGTGCTCCTGAATTGTTCGTGGCACGTATTACTCCCGGTAGAATTTTGTTTGAAGCAGACGGCGTCCCTTTGCATATTGCAAAAGAAGCCATGCGTTTAGCTGCACAAAAACTTCCGGTAAAAACTAAATTTGTTGTTAGACGCGACTACGTAGAAAATTAATAGACGATGAAACAGGAAGTGGTAAAAGAAATGAGTACAGCCGATATTATTGACCGGTTAGCTGAAGAGCAAAAACTCTTAACCCGTATGAGACTTAATCATGCTGTATCTCCTTTGGAAAATCCTCATAAAATTCCCGAAAGCAAGAAAACAATTGCTCGCATGAAAACTGAACTGAGGAAAAGAGAATTAGAGGAACTAAATAATAAGTAATCAGTACAATGGAAAAGAGAAATCTTAGAAAAGAACGAATTGGTCTGGTCGTCAGCAATAAAATGGACAAATCGATTGTTGTAAGAATCGAGCGTCAGTTCAAACATCCGGTGTACGGAAAGTTCATTAAAAAGGCGAACAAATTTATTGCCCACGATGAGAACAACGATTGCAATATCGGTGATACCGTGCGCATCATGGAAACACGTCCTCTGAGCAAAAATAAGAATTGGAGATTAGTAGAAATCATAGAAAGAGCTAAATAACCATGTTACAACAAGAATCAAGACTTGCGGTTGCTGATAATAGCGGGGCCAAAGAAGTGCTGGTAATCAGGGTGCTTGGCGGAACAAAGAAAAGGTATGCCACGGTAGGCGACCAAATCGTTGTTACTGTTAAAAATGCTATTCCATCCGGTAACATCAAAAAAGGCGCCGTTGCCAAAGCAGTGGTTGTGAGAACAAAAAAGGAAGTCAGAAGAAACGATGGTACTTATATCCGTTTTGACGATAATGCCTGCGTTCTGCTGAACAGTACCGGTGAAATGATGGGGACCCGTATTTTTGGGCCTGTTGCCAGGGAACTGCGTGAAAAACAATACATGAAAATTGTATCACTGGCACCTGAGGTGCTTTAATTGCTGAAAAAGAAAGAAGTTATGGCAAAGTTGCATATAAAAAAAGGGGATAATGTGATGGTAATCGCCGGTAACGACAAAGGGGCCACCGGTAAGGTGCTCGAAGTGGTTGCCGACAAAAACAGGGCCATCGTTGAAGGTGTGAACATGATATCGAAGCACACCAAACCCAATGCGGATTATCCCAATGGAGGAATTATTAAAAAAGAAGCCTCCATTCATCTTTCAAACCTCAAAGTAATTGACGGGGCAGGAAATGCTACCCGTACAGGTCGAAAAGAAGATGAAAAAACAGGAAAATCAGTTCGTTACTCAAAAAAATCAGGGGAGGTAATTAAATAATGGAATATCAACCTAGATTACGTAAACAATATTACGAGGAAATAGTCCCTGCTTTGACTAAAAAATTTGGTTATAAATCAGTGATGCAAGTTCCCCGTTTGGTTAAAATTGCCATCAATCAGGGAATTGGTGCTGCCTTAACCGATAAAAAACTCATTGACGCCGGCATTTCGGAAATGACTGCCATTACCGGACAAAAGGCTGTGCCTACCATCTCCAGGCACGATGTTTCTAACTTTAAACTTAGAAAAGGCAGTGCCATTGGCGTGAGAGTAACTTTGCGCAGCGATAAAATGTACGAATTTTTAGATAAACTTGTTGCTGTGGCTTTACCGCGTGTTCGCGACTTTAAAGGAATCAACGATAAGGGATTTGACGGTCATGGAAATTACACCTTTGGTGCTCCTGAGCAAATCATTTTCCCCGAAATTGACATAGATAAAGTAAGCCGGATAAATGGTATGGACATTACTTTTGTAACTACTGCCAAGACCGACGAAGAGGCATTTGCTTTGTTGAAAGAATTCGGATTACCTTTTAAAAATCAAAAAAAATAAGTACCCATGGCAAAAGAGTCGATGAAAGCGCGTGAGCGCAAAAGACAAAAGCTGGTTGAAAAATTCGCTGAAAAACGTGCTACTTTAAAAGCTGCCGGTGACTACGAAGGTTTACAGAAATTACCGAAAAATGCTTCTCCTGTACGTCTGCACAATCGTTGTCAGCTTTCGGGAAGGCCCAAAGGTTATATGAGACAATTCGGAGTTTCTCGTATTAATTTTAGGGAAATGGCCCTTAAAGGGTTAATTCCCGGTATCAAAAAAGCCAGTTGGTAATTTAAAGAAAAAAATAAGTCAAGATGAATACCGATCCAATAGCAGACTATTTGACAAGAATCAGGAACGCCGTAGCAGCCAAACATCGTATGGTTGAGATTCCTGCTTCCAATCTTAAGAAGAACATTACCAAAATCCTTTTTGAGAAAGGATATATTTTAAACTATAAGTTTGACGATGAAAAAGATTTCGGCACGATTAAAATCGCCCTGAAATATCATCCGATTACCAAAATGCCTGCCATCAACAGTATTGACAGGGTTTCTACTCCCGGACTGCGTAAATACGTGGGTGCTGATGAATTACCTCGTGTAATGAATGGTTTAGGGATAGCCGTTTTGTCCACCTCCAAGGGTGTGATTACTGATAAAGAAGCCCGTACCCTGAAAGTTGGCGGTGAAGTAATTTGTTACGTAAGTTAATACAGGAGGGAGAGCAATGTCACGAATAGGAAAATTACCCATAACAATTCCGCAGGGGGTTGAGGTAAATATCAGCGATAACAACGTAGTTACCGTGAAAGGTAAACTGGGAGAATTGAAACAACCTGTTGACCCGGCTGTTAGTATAAGCCTTAAAGATGGCATATTGACACTGAGCCGTGCCAGCGAGAGTAAAGACCATAAATCGAAACACGGGCTTTACCGTTCGTTGATCAACAATATGGTTATTGGGGTTAGTGAAGGCTTCACCACTGTGCAAGAGCTTGTAGGTGTGGGTTTCAAAGCAAGTAATAACGGGCAGCTTCTTGAACTTTCGTTGGGTTATTCGCATAATATTTTCTTGCAAGTACCTGACGAAGTGAAAATTGAAACGGTTACCGAAAGAGGAAAAAATCCCTTGATTAAATTATCTTCTGCTGATAAACAATTGATTGGCCAGGTTGCTGCTAAAATACGTTCGTTACGTAAACCTGAACCATACAAAGGGAAAGGGATTAAATTTCAGGGTGAAGAACTCAGAAAGAAAGCTGGTAAATCAGCTGAGAAAAAATAGTAGCACACGCATTGTTAAACTGAAAAAACCATTAAAGAAATGGGCATCAAGAATAAAAAAGTATATCGTAGAAACCGGATTAAAATGCGGGTTAGAAAGGTGGTTAACGGAACCGCTTCACGTCCTCGTATGACCGTTTTTAGAAGTAACAAACAAATCTATGTTCAGTTGATTGATGATTTGGCTTCTCAAACACTGGTTTCAGCGTCCTCCAGCGACAAAATGTTTGGCGAGGAAAAAATAACGAAAACAGAACAAGCAAAAAAAGTTGGTAAATTAGTTGCCGAACGGGCTTTAGCTGCCGGTATCGAATCGGTAGTATTCGACAGAAATGGATACTTATATCATGGTAGGGTAAAATCACTTGCTGAAGCTGCCAGAGAAGGGGGACTTAAATTTTAAGAAATTATGTCAAACGCAAACGTAAAAAAGATTAAATCCAGCGAAATCGATTTTAAAGACAGGCTGGTTAGCATCCAAAGAGTTACCAAAGTTACCAAAGGAGGTAGGACTTTCAGCTTTTCTGCCATTGTGGTCGTAGGCAATGAAAACGGCGTGGTTGGTTATGGTTTAGGTAAAGCCAAAGAGGTAACTGCTGCCATTGCCAAGGGAATTGATGATGCCAAAAAACATTTGGTGAAAGTTCCCGTTTTAAAAGGAACTTTACCTCACGAGCAACTCGGAAAATACAGTGGCGCAAAGGTTTACATTCAACCTGCTACTCCCGGTACCGGTGTAATTGCCGGTGGTGCCATGCGTGCTGTACTTGAAAGTGTAGGCGTAAAAGATGTGTTGGCTAAATCAAAAGGTTCGTCTAACCCACACTCTGTGGTGAAAGCTACCATCGATGCATTAAGTAAAATGCGCGATCCTTATACTGTTGCACAGGCTCGTGGTGTTGATTTAGATACTGTTTTTAACGGATAAGAGCAAAGAGAAATGAAAAAGTTGAGAATTACACAAATAAGAAGTGCTATCAACAGGCCAGCGCGTCAAAAAAGAACACTCGTTGCCTTGGGGTTGACGAAGCTCAACCGTCCCAAAGAAGTGGAAGCGACGCCTCAATTGTTGGGAATGATTGACAAAGTGAAACATTTATTGAAGGTTGAAGAAATTTAAAATAGGACAAAACAATGGATTTAAGCAATCTTAAACCGGCTAAGGGTTCCGTAAAGAACAAAAAGAGGATTGGCAGAGGCCAGGGTTCAGGGCGTGGTGGTACGTCCACTAGAGGACACAAAGGTGCACAGTCAAGATCCGGATTTAAACGTAAAAGTGGTTTCGAAGGAGGTCAGATGCCTTTGTTCCGCCGGGTACCTAAATTCGGTTTTAAAAACATTAATCGCAAAGAGTATCAAGGCGTTAATATCGATACCCTACAGCAATTAGCTGATGATAAAAAAATTACGGTTATCGATCAAAACGTATTGATTGAAAGCGGTTTGGTGTCAAAAAATGATTTAATTAAAATTTTGGGTCGTGGCGAGTTGAAAGCCAAACTTGAAGTAAGCGCCCACGCTTTTACTAAATCAGCCAAAGAGGCCATTGAAGCACAAGGAGGTAAAGCTACTTTAATTTAATAGCGGATGAAAAAATTTATCGAGACCATAAGAAATATTTACAAAATAGATGAGCTCAGAAAGCGCATTCTTTATACCCTTGGTATTATCCTGATTTACAGGTTAGGATCTTACGTGGTTCTTCCAGGGGTTGACCCAAATATGTTAACCAACCTTCAAAATCAGGGTAGTTCCGGTTTGATGGGCCTGTTAAACATGTTTTCGGGGGGTGCTTTTTCGCATGCTTCTATTTTTGCGTTGGGGATTATGCCCTATATTTCCGCTTCCATTGTTATACAGCTGTTGGGGATGGCTATTCCTTATTTTCAGCGTTTACAACGTGAAGGAGAGAGTGGCAGTAGAAAAATTAATCAAATTACCCGCTATTTAACAGTAGCTATCGTGGCATTTCAGGCCCCGGCTTATATTGCCAACCTGGTTTCTCAGGTGCCTGCCGAAGCTATTACGCCTTTTAGTGTTGCTGTAAATAAACCACCCTTGTATTTTTGGATATCTTCAACCATTATCCTTATATCAGGAACTTTGTTCGTAATGTGGTTGGGAGAAAAAATCACTGATAAAGGCGTTGGAAACGGTATCTCTTTGATTATTATGATTGGGATTATTGCACGGCTCCCCGGAGCTTTGTTCCAGGAATTTGTTTCCAGAATCGTTGAGGTAAACGGTGGAATGGTCTATTTTATCATAGAATTGGTACTGCTTGTGTTTGTAATTTTGTTAACTATTATTTTGGTACAGGGAACCCGGAAAGTTCCGGTACAGTATGCTAAACGTATTGTTGGAAATAAACAGTATGGTGGTGTCCGTCAGTATTTACCTCTTAAAGTTAATGCCGCAGGTGTGATGCCCATCATATTTGCACAGGCCATTATGTTTTTACCCCTTACACTTGTCGGTTTTGCCAATAGCAATTCATTGAGCGGTTTTGCTGCTGCTTTTACCGACTTTAACGGGATGTGGTATAACCTGACCTTTTTTATCCTGATTATTTTGTTTACTTATTTTTATACGGCTATTACTATTAACCCGAGCCAGATGGCAGAGGACCTGAAGAAAAACGGAGGATTTATTCCCGGTGTTAAACCCGGTCGGAAAACTTCGGAATACCTCGATAACATTTTGTCGCGGATTACACTTCCCGGTTCTATTTTTTTGGGTTTAATAGCAATATTGCCTTTATTTGCAAGGTTGATTGGTGTAAATAGTAGTTTTGCTTCCTTTTATGGAGGTACCTCTCTGCTTATTTTGGTAGGTGTTGTGTTGGATACCTTGCAACAAGTTGAAAGTTATTTGCTGATGCGTCACTATGATGGCCTTACAAAATCAGGTAGAATTAAAGGCCGGCCATCAGCATTTGGTGGGATGTAATTTTTTTCGAATGATTCAGATAAAGACAAACGACGAAATAGAATTACAACGACAGAGTTCTTTACTTGTTGGAAAAACTTTAGCCGAAGTTGCTAAACACATTAAACCCGGTGTTAAGACCATAGAGCTTGACCGTATTGCTGAAACATTTATCAGAGATAATGGTGCGGTTCCAGGTTTTAAAGGTTATGGCGGATTTCCTGCTACGCTTTGTATCTCGGTAAATGATGCAGTTGTTCATGGGATTCCGGATGACACCGAATTAAAAGACGGAGATATTGTTTCGTTGGATTGCGGAACCATAATGAACGGGTTTTATGGTGATTCTGCTTATACTTTCCCTGTGGGTGAGGTTGCCGAAGAAGTGCTGTTACTTCTTGAGCGTACCAAACAATCACTTTACAAAGGTATTGAGCAGGCAGTAGCCGGCAAAAGGGTGCACGATATCGGTTATGCCGTTCAGTCCTATGTGGAAAGCTTTGGTTATTCGGTGGTACGTGAACTGGTGGGACACGGTGTTGGCAGGAATTTACACGAAGATCCCGAAGTGCCTAATTATGGCCGTCGGGGTACGGGTATTAAGTTGAGAGAAGGTATGTGTATAGCCATTGAACCGATGATTAACCTTGGTGTGAAAGAGGTGTTTCAGGAGCCTGACGGATGGACAATCCGAACGGCCGATCATATGCCTTCGGCACACTTTGAACATGATGTGGCCATCCGACACGGAAAAGCCGACATTCTGTCAAGTTTTGAAGAAATTGAAAAAGTATTAAATAAAAGATAGTCATTAGTATGGCAAAACAACAGGCAATAGAACAAGATGGTACGGTTATTGAATCGTTGGGCAATGCTATGTTTCGCGTTGAACTCGAAAACGGCCATACCGTAACAGCACACATATCCGGTAAAATGCGGATGCATTATATTAAAATTTTACCGGGCGACCGGGTGAAGCTGGCCATGTCGCCTTACGATTTATCGAAAGCAAGAATAACATTTAGATACAAATAATTGAATCATGAAAATACGCGCATCAATTAAAAAAAGAACTCCCGAAGACAAACTGGTACGTCGCAAAGGGAAGTTGTACATTATTAACAAAAAGAATCCAAAATATAAACAAAGACAAGGTTAAATACTTGTTAAACAATTAAAATTGTGAATTATGGCAAGAATTGCTGGAGTTGATATTCCCCAAAATAAAAGAGGTGAAATTGCTTTAACCTATATTTTCGGAATTGGGAGGAGCACTGCTCAGAAAATTTTAACCGAGGCCGGAATCGATTGGGATAAGAAAGTAAAAGATTGGAACGACGACGAACAAAATAAGATTCGTACCATTATTGTTGATTCTTACAAAGTTGAAGGGGGCCTTCGTTCGGAAATACAGATGAACATCAAGCGATTGATGGATATTGGAACCTATCGGGGAATCCGTCACCGTATCGGTCTTCCTTTGCGTGGACAGAATACCAAAAATAATGCGCGCACCCGTAAAGGCCGTAAAAAAACTGTTGCCAACAAGAAAAAGGCTACTAAATAGTAAATTATAGAATTTATTCTCGGAAATATATCAAAAATGGCAAAAAGGACCAGAAGTACAAAGAAAAGAGTAGTGAAAGTTGAGCCTGTTGGTAGGGCTTACGTTCAAGCTACATTTAACAACATTATTATCTCGTTGACCAACGATTCAGGCCAGGTAATTTCATGGTCTTCTTCAGGAAAAATGGGATTTAGGGGCTCTAAGAAAAATACTCCCTACGCTGCACAAATGTCAGCTGAAGATTGTGCTAAAGTTGCTTACGATGCTGGATTACGTAAAGTTAAAGTGTATGTAAAAGGACCCGGCGCAGGTCGTGAATCAGCTATCAGAACTATTCATTCTTCAGGAATTGAGGTAACTGAAATTGTAGATGTTACACCGATGCCACACAATGGATGCCGTCCTCCAAAAAGAAGAAGAGTTTAATTATTATTGAAACAGACAAATTAATTAGTTATGGCAAGATATATTGGCCCAAAATCCAAGATTGCTCGTAAATTTGGCGACCCTATATATGGGGCCGATAAGTATTTCGAAAAGAAAAACTTTGCTCCCGGACAACATGGCCAAACCGGTAGGCGGAGAAAGCAATCTGAATATGGCATGCAGCTTCAGGAAAAACAAAAAGCTAAATACACATATGGTATTCTCGAAAAACAATTCCGCAATATTTTTAAACGTGCATCCAGCCGTAAAGGCATCACCGGTGAAAACCTGTTGGCACTTATTGAGGCACGATTGGACAATACCGTTTTTAGATTGGGAATTGCCCCCACGCGTGCCGCTGCCCGTCAGTTAGTTTCACACCGTCATATTACAGTTAACGGTAAAGTGGTTAATATCCCATCTTATTCGTTAAGAGGTGGTGATGTGGTAAGTGTTCGCGAAAAATCGAAGAATCTTGAAGTAGTAACCGAATCATTGGCTTCCAATAATAAATCTTTCTCATGGCTTGAATGGGATGCTGAAAAATTGGAAGGCAAATTTCTGAACTATCCTTCACGTGATGAGGTTCCTGAAAATATTAAGGAAAACCTCATCGTGGAGTTGTACTCTAAATAATAGAATATACATTATTAATAAAGCTAAACTGATACTATGGCGATATTAGCATTTCAAAAGCCTGACAAGGTTATAATGAATGAAGCTGACGACTACAAAGGTTTGTTTGAATTTCGTCCTTTGGAGCCCGGTTTCGGTATTACAATTGGTAATGCCTTACGTCGAATTTTACTATCTTCGTTAGAAGGTTTTGCCATCACCAATGTAAAAATAGAGGGTGTGGTTCACGAATTTTCAACCATCGAGGGTGTTATTGAAGACGTTACCGAAATCATCCTGAATTTGAAAAAGGTCCGCTTTAAACAGCAGATCCCTAATGAAAACACTGAGAAAGTAAATATCGTTATTGGTGATCAAAAAGTTTTCAAGGCAGGTGATATTAACAAATTTCTATCCGTTTTTCAGGTTTTGAATACTGAAGAAGTTATCTGTAACCTCGACCCTTCGGTCAAGCTGAGTATGGAAATTACCATTAATAAGGGCCGCGGCTATGTTCCTTCTGAGGAAAATAAAGATCCTGAAGCCCCTATTGGTACGTTGGCTATTGACTCCATCCATACACCTATCAAGAATGTGAAATACCAGATTGAGAACTATAGGGTGGAACAGAAAACGGATTATGAGAAACTGATTATCGAAATCATTACCGACGGCTCTATCCATCCAAAAGATGCCCTCAAGGAGGCAGCTAAAATTCTGATTCAGCATTTTATGCTTTTCTCTGATGAGAAAATTTCTCTCGAATCGGAAGTTAAGTCGGTTTCTGAAGAATTTGATGAGGGTACGCTGCACATTCGTCAATTGCTGAAAACAAAATTGGTGGATATGGATCTTAGCGTCAGGGCACTCAACTGCCTTAAAGCTGCCGATGTGGAAACATTGGGAGAATTGGTTTCATACAATAAAAACGATTTGTTGAAATTTAGGAATTTTGGAAAAAAATCGTTGGCCGAACTTGAAGCGTTGGTGAGTAACAAAAACCTTGAGTTTGGAATGAATGTAGAAAAATATAAATTAGATAAGGATTAAGAACGATGAGACACAGAAAGAGTTTTAATCATCTGGGGCGGACCAGTGCACACCGCAAGGCAATGCTGTCAAACATGGCTTCATCCCTGATTTTACATAAAAGAATTACAACTACCGTGGCCAAAGCCAAGGCGCTTAGGGGTTATATTGAACCTCTCATAACCAAATCAAAAGAAGATACCACACACTCTCGCCGTGTGGTGTTCAGTTATTTGCAGGATAAAGATGCGGTTACCGAGTTGTTTCGTGAAGTGTCTAAAAAAATTGGCGATCGTCCCGGTGGATATACACGCATTATTAAATTAGGTAATCGTGTGGGCGATAATGCCGATATGGCTATGATGGAGCTGGTTGACTACAACGAACATCTGTTAAAGGAAACTTCGACCAAAAAAACAACTACACGTCGTCGTCGTGGAGGTAAAAAGAAAACTACAACAGAAACTGCACATGTAGCGGCAGTGAAAGAAGAAGTTGTTGAAGAAAAAGTTGAGGAAACTCCAAAAGCTGATGCAGAAGCTCCGGCAGCTGAAACCAAGGAAGGACCAAAATCCGAAGCTAAAAAAGAAGAAAAAGCTGAAGGTGAAACAAATGCTGAAAAATAACAGGAATAATTTTCTGTATAAACAAAAAAAGGCTGTCTAACTGAGGCGGCCTTTTTTGTTGAATAAATTTCATGATTCAAACAATTTCCTTCAATAAATCAGAATGACATATTGGTTTGTTATTATTTGATGTAGGGGGTCAAGATATCTATAACAAAACCGTTACATTATATTTTTTTCATATATGAGTTCCTGTTTAAAAGGTTGATAACTATTATTGTACATTTTTGTAAAAACTACAGGAATGTTTAATAATATCAATGTGAAACAAGCACTTTGATGGTTTGACGGTCACTGTCTGTTTTCAATACAATTTCATACATGCCATTTGCCAATGGCTTATAGCCATCCGATTTTAGCGCGAATAAAAGAGAATAATTACCTGCGGGCTGAATGCCTTTATCAATGGATTTAACTAACCGCCCATCCTGCGAATAAATCAATAAAAGAACCGTTGATTTTTGTTTTAACCGGTAGTTAATCCAAAGTTTTGAAGATGCCGGATTGGGATAAACCTGAAGCCTTGTGTTGTTCTCTGTTTTTGCTTTTGGGATGCCGGTAGTATTTTTAAAAACCGCATGGATCTTTTTATCAAGATTCATGTGTAGGTTAAGCGGATTATCCATCCTTGAGGCTGAATCGACATCTCCCTCCCAATATGCAAAGGTAAACCCCTTGGATGGAGTTGCTGAGATTTGCAGGGTGGTGTCTTTACGTAAAACATAGGCTGCCTGGTTTGGCAGAGTCGTGCCGCCATCCGGTGAATGAGAAATGCTCAGGTGAATCAGATCGGGGTGTATCCACCGCCACCATTTGGCCAAAACCTTTTCAGCCGGTTTGTTTCGCACCGATGGGGATTTATCATACGAATTCCAATAATTGTAATTAAAGCTATAAACCCCTGCAATCCAGCTACGTTGGGTGAGGGCGCGAAGCATTGCCTCATAGGTGTCAGCCTGTTCTTGCACATCGATGGGAACATTCGTGTCGTTGGGAAAATAATACAGCTGGGTTTCCCAATCGGGTTGGTTAATGACTGTTCCATCGTAACTGGAAGCACTGATACTCCGAATTAAAACCGGCTTTCCCCATTTTTCATAGGAGTCCTTATACAACTGATTCAAACCTTTGTTTAGATTATGAACCATCTCATCTACCGTGGGGTTTTTGTTGCTTCCCAATGGATAGGGCCAATTAGGAGCGATAACAAAATGCAGAAAATCACCTTCCTTATACAATTGGAGATCCGGGCCAAAGGGGTTAAATTCCACAGAAATTTTTCCGTTATAAACTTTTCGAACATCTCTTAACAAAGGAATTGCCAATGAATCGATAATAGGAGCCTCTGCAGTTGAAAGCCACCAAATGGATGGCCACATATTAAAAGCCAACACTTTGGCGTGATATTTTTGTGCAATTTGTGCATAATATAACATGATGGGTCTCCATTGGGCTTCGTAGGCTTCCCACCATTCTTTGTTGTGATAGCTTGCTGCAGTATCGCTTACATTCAAAGCCCAGGGAAAAGGATTCAAGAAGATCCCCAGGTTTCGTGCTGAAGCCGCTTCCAATACCTTATTTAGTTGCCTTTCAGGAATTCCATTGTTTCCTTCCCGGTCGATTAGTGGAGTAGGGTAAAACCGGGTTATCTCGGGGACTGGGGAAAATTCAACGTAATTGGAATTGGATTCTGCAACAATGCTATCTAAAGTTGTTCCCACATTGTAAATAAAAGTGGTATCCCACCAGTCAGGTAAATATACTCCGGATTGAAAATTTCCAGTTGACAGACTGTCCGGTGGGCTTTGTAGGTATGCACTTTGGTCAATGGATTGAAATTTACCATCCACCGGCCACCATTTCCATTGGAAAATAGTGTCGTTTACAATGGTCGAATAATCAGCAGTTTGAAAGTGACGGGTAGCCTCCCAGCCGTCCGGTAATAATTCGTCGGCTCCAAACCAAATATGGTTTCGACAATAAATGTAATCTAAGCCATAACCCGGTGAAAGATTTAATGT
>CAJXKB010000035.1 GCA_913055825.1 uncultured Bacteroidota bacterium | reverse complement strand
CAAGGCTTTTTACATAATCCAGTTTTGAAATAATTCCTTTTAAATCACCAATACCGTCACCGTTGCTATCCTTAAAACTACGCGGGTAAATTTGATATACAACGGCTTCTTTCCACCATTTTCTATTTGGAATGGTTTCAGTTTTTTTTGTCCGGTTAACGCATGCTCCAGTTCCAATAATCAGAGCCATTACAACGACAAATTTGATAAATCTTGATATTTTCATTTTAACTTTCTTTTATGTTAACGAATAATATAATATGTTTTTTTATTGGAGCCAACCCCTTTGATTGTAAGACTTTTCCATTGATTAGGCAGGCATGGTTTCTCCTGAATTATTCCATTATCTGTAAGTTTCAAACCTCCAAATCCAAACAAAACTACCTGCAACATTCCACCTGCACCCGTTGCAAAATAGGGGTTATTACTATTGGCGGATTCCGAAAGTGCGCCAAACGGAGGGCGCTTATTAGGAATATAGGCTCTCTTAAATAAATCATACGCCTTCTCTTTATTGCCTAACCTGGCATATAATATCGAAAGAATAGAAAATCCCATGGCCGGACCTTCTTTGGAAATTTTACTTTCGTAATAGTTGAGGTCTTTTTTAATTTGCTTTTTGTCTTTAATAACCCCAAGAGGATATGCCAGAAGATTTACATCGGCCTGTTTAATAATTTGTCCATGATAGGTTGCATTTTCTTTTGTAACACCATTGGGCATCTTCATAAACCGTATATGGTCGGCCACATGCATCCAAGTTGTATCAGGAGTTATACCAAGTTCTCTCGCTGCCCTGGATGCATATTCCAACACACATTTTACCGAACCATTTGTAAATGCATTATCGTCAATGTTTTGTGCAAATTCGTCGGCTCCAACTACATTGATGATTGAATAACTGCCATCAGGGTTTTTTGTAGCACGGCTCACCCAAAAATCAGCCACTTCCTTTAGTAAAGGGTAAGCTTTGTTTTTTAGCCACTGTTTATCACGGGATATTCTGTAATAGTTCCAGGAAGCAATGCCCACATCGGCGGTAATGTGTTGCTCAAAAGTACCGGTAAGTGCAAAAACGGGACAGGCTTCTTCGCCGGTATCATCCGATTCCCATGGGAACATAGCCCCCTGGTAACCAAAGTCAGCTGCTTTCTGTTTGGCTTTTTCAAGACGGTTGAATCGATAATTCATCATCGATTTTGCAATACCCTGATTGAAAATCAGTAGTGGCGGATACATCCACAATTCAGCATCCCAAAAAATATGTCCGTTGTAGCCTTGCGACGATAATCCCATCGGAGGGATGCTTAAACCGGAATTTGCCCTTCCAAACGAATATAAGTTAAACAGTGCCAGGCGAACATCTCGTTGTGATTGCAAATCGCCCTTTATTTCGATATCTCCCTGCCACAATTTAGCCCAAAGAGCTTTGTGCTTGGCAATAACTGCATCTTCGTTTCCCTGCATCACAAAAATTACCATTCTTGCCGATTCACTCAACGGGTCGTTAAAATCGTGTGTGGTACATGTGGCACCCGTCCATCCGAAACTGTAGTTTTCTCCTTTTTTTATCTTCTCGTCGAATATTAATTCATTGTCACGATTTGAAACAACTTTATGATGCAATTCAGGGCGTTTTCCTTTAAATATAAAAGAGGCCGTTGATGCCAGCAAATATTTCCCGAAAGGGCTTTTTGCCGTAGTTTGCAGCAATGGCATTTTGTTTTCTAAATCGACATAAACTTTATAGCTGTTTGATGGATTTTTATCTTCAGCGGGACAAAGTATCTTGCCTGCTACGGTAACTGAAATGTTTTTTAAAGCTTCTATGTTTACCTCCATCAAACCTACATAAGGCATTCCCCGTAAAGCATAAAGAGTGTAAGAAATCTCCGCTTTGTTTTTGAACTTAAAATAGGTGGTCAACGCTGCCTCCTTAAGGTTTAGCACCTGCTTCCAGTTGGATATATTTGATTCGTCCACTTTAACGCCATCAATAAACATATCAATATTGGCAAAATTGAGGCCCTTTAATATGCGGCTAACACCACGTTCAGAGCCTTTGTCAAAAACATTGTTTAAAATGATTGAATTTACCGAAAATGGCTTTAATGACGGTAAAAGCCCAATGCGGCCATTTGCCAAAGCTATTCCGGCATAATTTGATGTGTCGGTAGCAGTTATTTGCCATGGAGAGCCATTAACATCCTGAGCAACTATATGTTGAACCATGGCAGTCATAAAAACCAGAAATAACAAAACATAAGTCAGGAGCTGAAGTTTAGAGCGTTTCATGGGTACAGTATTATAGAATAACTATTTTTTCGTTGAATAAACGGCAACGGCGATTTTTGCATCTGCCGTTCCGTAATAGAGATACCATTTGTTTTTAAAATATGTGAGCCCTTCTACGAAACAAACATTATTCACCTGACCCGTAATTTCATAAGGCTTATCTGGTGAAATAAACCATTTATCAGTCCTTTTCAGCACTTTTGTCGGATCGTTATTATCTACAAGCACCTGGCCTGCAGCATAAGTGCCTCGAGCTAAATTAGGATTCCCAAATGTGGGGCTATTCTTGCTGTTATATATAAATACAATTCCATTATTAGTGATAATTGCGGGAGGACCAGATTCTACCAGCTCACTATCGAACTTACCCTTACGGGGAGAAAACAAGATTTTAAATGGAGCAGTATAATGTCTCATTGTATCGAGTTTCTGCTTTGCAGAATCAGTCTCCAGAATTGGAGTCCAATTGATTAAATCTTTGGAAGTTGCCATATAAATATTTGATTCACCCCAAAACATCCAATATTTTCCATTGATTTTTGCAGTTACCAGTTTTCCCTTCACATCTTTGCAAACAATAGCTCCTGATTTTGACCACATATTTACATATTCATCACCTGCCTTTTTAAATACAGACCCATATTTTTTCCAATGTCTTAAATCAGTGGATGTAGCTATAAAAAGCCGTGCAGTATGCCCATCGTAAGCAGTATAAGTCATATAGTAAGTTCCTAATGAATCCTGAACAATTCTTGGATCTTCACAGCCTCCTTCCCATTCATACTTAGAATATTCGTCATTTGAAGGATATAGTACCGGTTTCCCATATCGCACAAAGTGAAGTCCGTCAAGGCCGTATGCCAATCCTATACGGGAAGTTCCGTTATATTTTCCAATTGAATCTTCTGCGCGGTAAAGCAAAAACAAGGTATCTTCTTTAACAATACATGCCGGATTAAAGACGTCTTTTGCTTCCCATTTTACTTGTTTATTTAATATAGGTCCTTTAAAAGAAACACTGTCAATCGGGCCCATAATCGGATTTACCGAATCGACTTTAACAAAAGGACCAATTGCCCACGTTGAAGATGACCCTGATTGTTTTGGCGTACATCCGGCACTTAACAGGATAATGACTACGAGATAAAAACTGCTGTTTACAAAATATTTTTTCATTTGATTAAATATTGGGCTTATAAAAACGAAGTAAAGTTGTTAAAGATAAATAATAATGGGGCTATCAGGAAATAACCCTCCCAAAGCCCCATCATTTCATTATTAAGAAAAATCACAACCACTAATATCCCGGGTTCTGAACCAAATTAGGATTCACATCCAAAGCAGATTGCGGAATTGGGAAAAGACTTGTATAATCGGGAGTAACCGGTTTTTCCGACATAGCCTTATTGAAAGTGCCAAAACGGATCATGTCCTGACGGCGCTTACCTTCCCAGTAAAGTTCATACCCGCGCTCATTATAAATATCATTCAATGTTAATGAGGTTCTGGGTGTCGCATTACGTTTTTCGCGAATGGCATTCACATCAGCCAAAGCAGCTGCTTCATCACCATTTCTTAATTCCGCTTCAGCACGCATAAGGTAAACATCAGAAATACGAAATGCATAAAAATCGTTACCTTCATTAAACTGACGCGTAGTTTGCGGATTCGGAGCAAATTTAATAACACGAATACCTTCAGCCTCACTGGCATTCTTAAGGTTTACGTCAGGAACAAAAACCAACGGGGAACCATCGCGTGTTGTCAATGCTGTTCCATCGGGGCCATATTGTTGTCCTACGAGGAAACCCTGATTAAAACCGCAAACAGGTTTAATGCGCGCATCATATTTTCTAACATCGGCATCATCAGTTTTCGTCCATGTATCCCAATAGGTTTTGGTAATACACCCGCCATTCCACAAGCTGGTATAATTTCCGAATACCTGATTGTAGTGAAGGGTAAAATTAACCCAAACACCGCCACCACCTTCATCGTAATTATCGTTATGGATAATAGTAAAAATAGCTTCTTCGGTATCAGGGTTATTGTATTGAAATTGCGCCCAATAATCGGAAGCAATAGTATAATCACCGCTGTTAATCACATTGGTACACTGTGTAATCACATCAGGCCAATCAGCTGTTCCGGTATAAACTTCCTGGTTCAAATAAACTTTAGCCAGCAAGGTTTGAGCAGCAGCTTTTGTAGCCCTGCCAAAAGGGACCTGCGATTTGGTCTTCATGGAAGGTATAATTTCGGTTAATTCCGTAATCAACCACTGAGTGGCTTCCTTCCGGTTCATCACTTTAGGAGGAATAGAATAGTCAGTTTCATCCCAATCCCTGAATGGAGTTTGCCCCCAGAAATCATTGGCCAGGTAAACATAATAAGCCCTCAGAAACCGCAATTCAACAATATATTCATCAATATCAGCAGACGAAGGAAACTGTTTTAAATAATAGATTCCGGTATTGGCCCTGCTGATTCCCTGCAAAATAACATCCCATGCACTTCCAACAATTGTATGCTGAGGTGTCCAAGTGTGCAAATGAAAAGCTTGCCAGCTACCATTATCATACCAGTCAGTTCCCCTTGTAGGGAACATAGCTTCATCAGTACAGGCTTCTTGCAAACCCCATACTCCCCAGAATTCGTTAAGTCTTCTTAATGTGGCATAGGCAGGATTTACCAAACCAGGTGCATTGGCAGGATCGTTAATTAAACTGGTGTCCAAGACTTCATCATATACTTTTTCGTTCAATTTGGTACATGAAACGAGAGAGATAGCCGCGAACAACACCATCACTTTAAATAATAAACTAGATTTTATAATTTTCATTTTCTTAGTATTTTAACAATTTAGAATTGAGCACTTACACCAAATTGAATTGTACGGGCATGCGGATATCCGGTGTAATCCATTCCTAAAGAAGGTACCCCGTCATATTCGGCATTGGTATTTACTTCAGGGTCATAGCCTGAGTATTTAGTAATCAGGAACAGGTTACTACCTGTAACATAAATCCTCAAACCACGAACCCAGCTTGTTTTTTTGAATGTAAAGCGATAACCAACAGTGGCGTTGCTTAACCTGATAAACGAACCATCTTCGATAAATCTGCTTGAAAATTCAGGCGTATTGTTAACTCCTTCTCCAGATGTAAGCACGTCGCGTGTTACGTTGTTCCCTTTTGAAAAACTAGGCATACTGAAAAGGGCATTGGCAGTATTGTTATAAACCTTATTACCAAATACACCATGAATAAAAAATGAAACATCTAAGTGCTTATATGTAAAAGCATTGTTTAAGCCAAAGGTAAATTTAGGCAAAGCCGAGCCCAGATTTTCTTTTATATCTTTTCCGTTTTCATCTTTTTTGTACAAACTGGTCCCGTCATCGGCATACCCAAGAAAACGTTTTCCCCAAAATGTTCCAATAGGATACCCACTTTTGATAATCTGAACACGTGTACCCGATAAACCTGCGCCGCTGGCAACCCCGGTTTCGATAAGATTAACCGGAAGATCAGTAACTTCATTATGAATCGATGTAAAATTCAAGGTGGCATTCCATGACACATTTTTAGTATTAACAATAACACCTGTTAAACTCACCTCAACGCCAGAGTTCTTAATCTTCATATTTGGAACGTTCAACCACATAAAAGCTGTAGGGGCTGGTGCCAGTGAAGTCAACTTCAATAATACATCTTTGGTACTTTTATAAAAATAATCGAAACTTCCGGACAATCTGCCGCCAAAGAATCCAAAATCCAAGCCAACGTTTGCCTGAGTTGTGGTTTCCCATTTAATATTTGGATTAGGTGTTCTAATAAAGGTAGTACCGTTACTAAGATTTTGTCCGTCAAAGTAATAATTTGCATCAGAAGAAGTACCAATAGCCAATAAAGAAATTTTGTTCGGAATTTCCTGGTTACCGGTTTCTCCCCATCCTAAACGCAATTTTAAATGATCAAAAACATTAAGGTTTTTAATAAAGTCTTCCTGGGACAGGCGCCATGCCAAACCCACTGATGGGAAATAACCATATTTATTGTTCTTACCAAATTTAGTAGAGCCGTCAGCCCTCCATGTAGCAGTCAATAAATATTTACTTTTAAATGAGTAGTTTACACGAGTATAAAATGACTGCAATTCATTTTGAAATTTATAAGATCCCACCGAGGCCTTGTCTTTATTACCATACCCCAAGTTATCAATATAGTCGATACCATTTACATGGAAACCATCCACATACAAGTTGTTTCCATTATTATCAAACCTTTGGTAAGATTGTCCAACCAAAACAGTCAAATGATTGTTCTTATCCAACTGTTTATCGTATGTTAAATAGTTTTCCATAAGCAAGTTCGTCATTTCCATGTTTGAAATGCTGGCTTGTCCGCCATTTACCAAATATGACAATTGATCATTTTCGGATACTTTACGAGTTGCATTGGTATGATCAATACCGAGATTTACTTTATAAGTTAACCCTTTGATAATTTGGTACGAAGCAGTTGCATTAGCTAAAACCCGGTCGGTATACGTATGGTCGTTTGTCAAATTTATCATAGCCACCGGGTTACGATACGTTTGGCTATACTGCAAGTATGTTCCGTCAGGATTAAAAACAGGAAAAGTAGGGTTGCCGCGAAGTGCACTAATCAATACATCACCCTCGTAGCCACCGGTTTCACCTATTGGGACTCTGGAGTCAACGGTTCTTGACAAAGCCATATTTGTTGTGATTTTCAACTTATCATTAAAAAGTTTTTTACTGGCATTAAATCGACCTGTATACTTTTTAATTCCGGTTCTTTTAACAATTCCGTTTTGATCCAGATAGCCAATAGATGTATAATAATTTGATTTATCAGTACCGCCACTGTATGAAATATTGTGACTTTGCGTATATCCTGATTGGAAAATCTCATCCTGCCAATCGGTATTAGCTCCTTTATCAGGTAAACCAAAACCATTTTGATCGCTGGCTTTTTTAAATTCGGATACCGATAGAAGATCCAATTTCTTAGGGAGCGATGAAACGCCTGCATAACCGGAATAAGTTAGTTTACCCTTTCCTTTTTTGCCGCTTTTAGTAGTAATCAAAATTACCCCGTTGGCACCACGCGATCCATATATTGCTGTAGCAGAAGCATCCTTTAAAACGGTTACCGTAGCAATATCATCAGGGTTCAGAAAATCAAGCGGGTCTTTTTTTGCGCTTGCATTAATACCTGCAACCCCGGCAGCACCAAGAGAGGCACTCGTAATATTAAGGGGTACGCCATCTATTACATACAATGGATCCTGATTAGCCCTGATGGAAGAGTTACCACGAATACGAACTGTAGATCCCGCTCCGGGTTCTCCACTGTTAGAAGTTACCTGAACGCCCGAAATTCGGCCCTTCATCATTTCAGCAGGTGAAATAACAACGCCAGGGTTAAATCCTTTTTCACCCAGCGTAGTTGTAGCACCCGTTACATCAGTTTTCTTTTGTACACCATAACCTACTACCACTACCTGATTTAACCCAACAGCAGAAGGTTTCAGGATAACATTAATGGTCTTTTGTTGGCCGACCACAACGGTTTGTGTTGTGTAGCCCACAAACGAAAACACCAAACTTGAACCCGTTTTCACATTCAGTGAATACACACCGTTCAAATCGGTAATCGTACCCGTCGTTGTTCCTTTTACCAGTACACTAACTCCCGGTAATGATTGTCCGGTGCCAGCATCGGTAACTTTTCCTGTAATTTGAATATTCTGACCAATAGCCTGAAAGGCTGTTGAGAACATCAAAAACAGAAACAAAATACTAAATTCCCGTACATGTTTCTTCATAAAAAAACTCCTTTTTTGTTAATTAATAAAAAAATTTATACCTGTAATATCCATCGAAAGATTTTACTTTGCATATATTTTATAATTTGTTAGTGGTAATATTACTACTAACAAAAGTCAAAAGTATAAAAAATAAATACAAAACACAAAAAATGTTAAAATATTTTTACTCTTTCAATCTATATCCTAATCTTAAATTCTGAAATAAAAACAACTTGTCTTTTAAACTTTTGACTTATAGTGCTTTTTGAATATTTTTATAATAATTATAAATATCTAAAGATGTAATTTTTACTAGAACTGACAACGTCTCTTATCAACAAAATAATTAATTTCCCAAGACATCAACAATGATTTATAAGTGTTATTCTTATTTCCACAATAAGATTTATTATTTTATACACTTACTTTTTTATTTTCGGAAAAAGTTTTTAGATTTGCAGGGTAGAAATGACTTTTAATTAAATAAGTCACTAAAAACTATTAATATAACAACTAATATGACATCATATCACAAATAGACATCTTATGGACAAACAGCTGGTTCCTAACGTTTCTGTCGACTCTGTCGTTTTTGGCTTCGATTCAATTAATTTAAATGTTTTACTAATTGGCAGGAGTATTGTGCTTAAGGGCACTCAATACCATGATTGGAAATTCCCGGGCGATTTAATTAGAAAGGATGAAGACCTTGATACTGCTTCAAAGCGTATTCTAAAAGAGCTGACAGGGCTACATAATATTTATATGAAACAGTTAAAAGCTTTCGGTGCTCTTGACCGGCTTACCCGCCGACCTCAGGACATGGTATGGCTGAAAGCAATCGACCATCCTGAAGAAAGAGTTATAACTATTCCTTATTATTCACTGATTAATCTGAGCGAAAATTCAAATGCCGGTTTAATGCTGAATGCAAATGCTCGCTGGTTCCCGGTAAAAGAATTAAAACATTTGCAAATAGCCTTCGACCACAAGGAAATATTACAATTTGCCTTGGAAACCCTTAGAAACGAATTGCGAACAAAACCCCTCGCTTTTGAGTTACTCCCAACAAAATTTTCACTAAGTCAACTTCAAAAAATTTATGAAGTCATTTTTGAAAAAAAATTAGACAAGAGAAATTTTAGAAAAAAAATAGCCAACTTGAGTTATATTGTACCTTTAAACGAACACGAAACCGCTGTTTCTCACCGTCCGGCAAAATTATATATGTTCAGCCGGGATATCTATCAAAAATTGAAAAAGGAGAATTTTGATTTTACTATATAAAAAGGTGCTTTACTAATTACTTTAATGGCTTCTCCCCGGGATTTTTTTGTGTGTATCCTGCTTTCTTTTTTGTTTCCTGACAAAAAGCTTTTCCTACTTTTGCCAATACAATGCAAAGCATAAAACACTATACTATTCCGGTTTTTATACCCCAGCTTGCCTGCCCGTTTCAGTGTGCGTTTTGTAACCAGCAAAAAATTTCGGGACACCTAAATATTCCCAACAAAAAAGAAATTATGGGAACAATTGAGGCTCATATACGCTCTTTTAAAGAAAATAAAAGACATGTGGAAGTCGGTTTTTTTGGCGGAACATTTACGGGCATTCCGCTGGCGGAACAGGAAAACTACCTTCGCTTGGTGCAACCGTATATTGACTCCGGAAGGGTGCAGGGCATTCGCCTTTCCACACGGCCCGATTATATCAATACCGAGGTGCTTTTAATCCTCAAAAAATATGGTGTTACTACCATCGAACTTGGTGCCCAATCGCTGGATGACGAAGTACTGAAAGCCTCATTTCGCGGACATACCGCAAAACAGGTAGAAGACGCCTCCCTGATGATTCGGGAAGCAGGCTTTCATCTAGGATTGCAAATGATGATTGGCCTTCCCGGAGACACACTGGAAAAGTCGTTGGCTACAGCAAAAAAAATTATTTCCATCGGTGCTTCCAACACACGTATTTATCCGGCACTGGTGATTCGCGATACAGCCATGCACCGCTGGTTTGAGCAAGGAAAATATCAACCTTTATCCCTGGAAGAAGCTGTGGAATGGTCGAAACAATTATTACTGCTTTTTGAAGAAGCCGGGGTTAATGTTATCCGTTTGGGGCTGCATCCGTCAGAGGGATTGCTGGATGGCAGCGAATTAATCGCCGGGCCTTTTCACCCCTCTTTTCGCGAACTTGTACTATCAGCAATCTGGAAAGACATTCTGTCGCCACTTTTAAAAGAGAAAAACAGAAAAGCAATTGAAATACAGGTTCCCTCCGGCGAAATAAATTATGCCATCGGTTATGGTGCAAAAAATAAAAAAATGCTTTTACAGCATTTTCAACATGTGAGATTCACGGGCAACCCCGATCTTAAAGGAAGAACATTCCAAGAAAAAAACCTGTATTGCGATTGAAGAAATTATACATTTGTAGCCTCAAAACAGACCATCATGGCAGAACAAAAAGAAATCATCCTACTCAACATTTCGGGAGAAGACAAACCCGGATTAACAGCATCACTCACGGAAATCCTTTCCGAATACCATGTGAACATCCTGGATATAGGCCAATCGGTTATCCACAAAGATCTGGGTTTGGGGATTTTGTTTGAGGTCCCAAAAGAATTCGGATCTTCGAGTATTCTGAAAGACCTTCTTTTTAAAGCCTACGAATGGGGAAGTCATATCAAGTTTACACCTGTCCCAATTGAGGAATATGAAGAGTGGGTTTCTGAACAGGGAAAAGAACGATATATCATCACCTTGCTGGCCCGCAAACTTACCGCGTTGCACCTGTCAAAAGTATCTCGGGTTATTTCCGATCAGCAAATGAATATTGATACCATCTCGCGCTTGTCGGGCAGGAAGTCATTAAATGGAAACAATAAGGTTACCAATGCCGTTGTGGAGTTTTCGGTACGGGGCACCCCCGAGGATACCAACATAATGAAACAATCGCTGATGAGTATTGCGTTGGAGACGGGCATTGACATTGCTTTTCAGGAGGATAATATTTTCAGGAGAAGCCGCCGTCTGGTTTGTTTCGACATGGACTCAACCCTGATACAAACAGAAGTGATTGATGAGCTGGCCGAAAAAGCTGGTGTGGGTAAAGAAGTGAAAAAAATCACGGCCAGTGCCATGCGGGGCGAAATAGATTTTAAGGAGAGCTTTAAAAAAAGAATTGCACTTTTAAGGGGGCTTGATGAATCGGTGATGAAAGAAATTGCCGAAAACCTGCCTGTTACCGAAGGCGCCGAACGGTTGTTACGTACCCTGAAACAGTATGGTTACCGCACAGCCATTTTATCCGGTGGCTTTACCTATTTTGGCAATTTCCTGAAAAACAAACTGGGGTTCGACTATGTTTTTGCCAATGAACTGGAAATAAAAAACGGCAAACTTACCGGTAAGCATTTACATGAAATTGTGGATGGCAAACGAAAGGCCGAGCTCTTGGAATTGCTCGCTTTTAAGGAAGATATTCATTTAGAACAGGTAATTGCCGTGGGCGATGGCGCCAACGACCTGCCCATGCTGGAGAAAGCAGGCCTTGGCATTGCTTTTCATGCTAAACCCAAAGTACAAGCTTCGGCACAACACGCCATATCCACAGCAGGTCTTGATACCATTTTATATTTGCTCGGGTTCAGGGACCGGGAAATTAATGAGTAAATATAACTGAATGACTAATAACCGGCTATTTCCAAAAGGCTGTCAGGCAATACTAAACCGGCACTCCGGCTGAACACGACCAGGCTTCGTCATCACAAATTGCCACAGCTGGTTAAATCGTGAACGGAAACCGCCCGCACTGCTGAGTAAATAATAACGCCACATGCGATAAAAACGTTCATCATACATTGATTTCAGTTTCGGCCAGGCTTTTTCAAAGTTGGCAACCCAGGCCATCAGTGTTTTATCATAATAGGGGCCAAAATTGTGAAGGTCTTCAATCACAAAAAACTTTTCGGCAGCTTTCGCAATCTGGGCAATGGAAGGCAGCATCCCGTTAGGAAAAATATATTTGTTCGTCCATCCGTTCACATAAGTAATACTGATGTTGTTGCCAATGGTATGCAAAAGTGAAATTCCTTCGTCAGTCAGGCAACGATCAACCAATTGCATATAAGTGTTGTAATTTTTATAGCCCACATGCTCAAAAAATCCTATGGAAAGAATCGCATCAAATTGCCCTTGTATTTCACGGTAATCCTGCAAGCGAATTTCTACAGGCAAATCTTTACAGGCCTCTTGTGCAAATTCGGCCTGTTTTTCAGAAATGGTTACCCCCAGCACTTCCACGCCGTATTTTTCGGCAGCATATTTGGCAAAACCACCCCATCCACATCCGATATCCAGCACTTTCATTCCGGGTTTTAACTCCAGTTTTTTACAAATCATATCCATTTTAGCTTCTTGGGCTTCATTTAAATTCACGGCTTTTTTCCAATACGCACACGAATAGTTCATGTAAGGATCAAGCATGTTTTGGAAAAGTTCGTTTCCCAAATCGTAATGCTTCCTACCCACCTCTTGCGATTTTGTTTTTGTTTGCTGATTGAACAGCTTAGTGGTTAAGATAAACAGGGCTGTTTTTAAATTACGTTTTACTTTCTGTTCGAGATGGGCCCGTAGGATTTTGTTAATCATCTCATCCAGCGCATCACATTCCCACCATCCGTCCATATACGATTCGCCCAAGCCCATTTCGGTTTCTGTGAGCCATCGGCTAAACACCCGCTCATCTTTCACCTGAACATCAAATGCCCTGTTTCCGTTGATTTGTATGCCTGCCAACGACATTAAATCCTGAATCACAGATTTTGCATTCATAATTTTATTTTTTAATTGTCAATCATGCCACCAAAGTTAACGGATTAAAGAGCCAATAGCAAGAAAAGGAAGTTTTTATTTTCAGTAAGAACGATTTATCGGGTTTTTTATGATTTCCCGGTATGATATGCCAGCTGCAAACTGAAATTTTGTAATTTTATATCCGCAATTATTTATTAACATTTATTAATCTCAACAGACATGAAACATCAACCAATTCTGAAAAGTGTCTTTTTATTGCTGGCTTTTTTGGTGGCTTTTTCGCCATTGGAAGCTAAAAAAGTGAAAAAAAAGACGACAAAAAAAGACGAACTGAAAGCTTCCGTTTTCAGTGGCTTAAAATGGCGTGGCATAGGGCCCGCCTTTACATCTGGGCGGGTAGCCGATTTCGCCGTTAACCCGGATAACCCAAGTCACTTTTATGTGGCAACGGCTTCGGGTGGTATTTGGAAAACCAATGATGACGGAGCCAGCTTTAAGCCGGTTTTTGATCATTATGGTGCTTATTCTATCGGATGCCTGGCCATGGATCCCAACAATCATCATGTGGTTTGGGCCGGAACAGGTGAAAACAATCACCAAAGGGCTTTAGGTTATGGAAACGGCGTTTGGAAAACCACCAACGACGGGAAAACCTGGAAAAACATGGGCTTAAAAGAATCGCGCCAAATTGGTAAAATTTTAATTGACCCCCGCAATTCGGATGTGGTATATGTGGCAGCCGAAGGTTCAGCCTGGGGCCCGGGTGGCGACCGCGGTTTGTACAAAACCACCGATGGCGGTAAAACATGGAAAAAAGTATTAAATATATCTGAAAATACCGGCGTCGCCAATATGGTTTTTGAACCCGGTAATCCGGATGTTATTTATGCCGGTGCCGAGCAACGCCGCAGGAGGGCATTCGGTAAAATTGGCGGTGGCCCCGAATCAGCGTTTTATAAAACTACCGATGGCGGTAAAACATGGAACAAACTTACCAACGGAATCCCTTCGGTAGATAAAGGAGGTATGGCAATCGTCGTCTCACCTGCCAATCCCGATATTGTTTATGTAATGTTTGAGGCTTCCAACGGCAAAGGCGGATTTTTCCGCTCGACAAACCGTGGTGCTTCATTTAAAAAGATGAGCGGTTATTACAGCAGTGGACAGTATTTCAGCGAATTATACCCCGACCCGATCGATCCTGATAAAGTGTATTCTGTAGATACTTACGGACAGGTAACCCTTGATGGCGGAAAAACATGGAAAGCCATGGGCAATTTTAAACGACATGTGGACGACCATGCTTACTGGATTGACCCCAATCATACCGATCACATGCTTATTGGATGCGACGGAGGTGTTTATGAAACCTGGAATGGCAACAAAACCTTTGATTTCAAAACCACATTGCCCGTAACACAATTTTACCATGTATATGCCGATAATACCAAACCTTTTTACTGGGTTTATGGTGGTACACAGGACAACAACAGCATGGGCGGGCCGACACGAAACCTTAGCAGAGGCGGAGTTACCAGCAGCGAATGGATTACAACCGTGGGCGGTGACGGCTTTTGGCAGGCCGTTGATCCCAAAAACCCGGATATCGTCTATTCGGCCTATCAGTATGGAAATATTTTCCGTTACGACCGTAAATCGGGCGAACGCATCAAAATTAAACCCATGCCACAAAAAGGTGAAAAAACCTTCCGCTGGTACTGGGATGCCCCTTTTATTGTAAGTAGCCACCAGAATACCCGGCTTTATATGGCTGCCAACAAATTATTTGAAAGTGACGATCGTGGAGATACATGGAAAGAAATTAGCGGCGATTTAAGCCGTAACGAAGACCGTAATCAGTTTAAGATGATGGGAAAATACTGGCCGGCTGATGCGGTAGCCAAAGATGTTTCCACCTCGCAATGGGGACTGGTTATTGCATTAGCCGAATCCCCCCTAAAAGACGGTCTTTTAGTTGTGGGTACCGACGACGGACTGATTCAGGTAACGGATAATGACGGCAAAACATGGACTAAAACAGCCGAGTTTCCGGGGGTTCCAAAATATACTTCTGTAAGTGACGTTTTTCCATCCAACTTTAATGAAAATGTAATTTTTGCTTCCTTCGACGGTATTAAAAGCGACGACTTTAAGCCGTATCTCTTTAAAAGCAACGACAAAGGGAAAACCTGGGTTTCCATTGCCGGTGACCTTCCCAAAGAAACTGTCCATACAGTGGCTCAGGATCCGGTGAACAAGAATTTGCTTTTCGTTGGTACTGAATTCGGATTTTATTTTAGCCTGAACGGCGGTCAGCACTGGATGAAACTAAGTAGTGGATTACCCGATGTGGCAGTTCGCGATATCGCCATCCAGAAACGCGAAAAAGATTTGATCATTGCCACTTTCGGTCGCGGGTTTTATATCCTTGATGATTATTCCGCTTTGCGACAGCTTTCGGCCGACAAGCTGAAAAACAGCAAGGCTTTGCTTTTCCCCGTAAGGGACGCACTGATGTACATTCAAAAAGGAACACGCTACGGACAAGGGTCAGCTTATTACCTGGCACCCAATCCGCCTTTTGGTGCTACTTTTACTTATTATGTGAAAGATGTACCGAAAACGCTGAAACAAATACGCCTGAAAAAGGAAAAGGAATTGTTTAAAAAAGGATTGCCCATTCCGCAACCCACCAAAGAACAATTGGATAAAGAGAAAAATGAAACCGGCCCCTATTTTGTCTTCACCATTAAGGATAAAAACGGAACGGTGGTGCGGAAGCTGTACAAAAGCGCACAGAAAGGTATACATCGGGTTACCTGGGATTTACGTTATCTGAACCCTTCGCCTGTCCGGCTGAAAAAAGGAAAATTTAACCCCTTAAACGATGGCCCTGATGGCATGTTGGCCCTTCCGGGAAATTATACCGTGGAACTATCCATGTTTCATAATGGTAAAGAACAGGCAATGGCAGGGCCGGTTACTTTTACGGCTAAGGTGTTGCACAACACTACTCTTCCCGCAAAAGACAGAAGCCAGCTCAACGATTTCTTCAATAAGATTTCAGATGTGTGGCGTGTGGCGAGTGGAGCCCAAAAATACCTGAACAGCCTGGATAGCAAGACGGCTTATATCCAGCAAGCCATTCAGGTTACAAATAATGCCAGCCTGAATATGAAGAATGAAGCGCAGTCGGTAAAGGAAGAAATTGAGAAGATCGATTTCCTCTTTAACGGTACGCCGGCAAAAGCCAGTTTTGAAGAGGTTCCCCCGGCTCAGATGTCATTGCTTAAACGGCTTAACGAGGCTGTATATGCTTCATGGCAATCAACCTCGGCACCAACTGCTACACAAATGATGAACTATAAAATTGTGAAAGACGAATTGCCCGGTGTATTACAAAGAATCCAAAAAGTGAACGAACGCCTGAAAGCGCTCGAAAAACAACTCGATGCTTTAAAAGCACCCTATACGCCTGGTCGATTGCCCAAATTATAAAATCAATTTGATTTTTCATTTCAAAACCCCTTCGGCATCCCGGAGGGGTTTTTTATTACTTTTGTCCCCAAAATTCGGAAACTTATGTCGGTAAAAATTTGTGTGTTTTGTGGGTCCAGCATGGGCCGTGATAAGGTGTATCAGGAAGCGGCCCGCGAGGTAGCAGGTTTTTTTGTAAAAAACAACATCAGCCTGGTGTATGGCGGTGCCAAAGTAGGACTGATGAAAATTCTGGCTGATACTTTGCTTGAAAACCACAAAGAAGTGATTGGCATCATGCCCGGCATGTTGGTTGATAAAGAAGTAGCACACGAAGGACTGTCCGAATTTATTGAGGTAAAAACCATGGCTGAACGTAAAGCTAAAATGATTGAACTTTCGGATGGCTTTATTGCCCTTCCGGGAGGCTTTGGGACGTTGGATGAACTTTCGGAAATATTAATATACAATCAGTTACGTATCAATGATAAGCCACTCGGTATTTTAAACGTGAACGGTTATTTTGATCAACTGCTTGCCTTTTTTGACCATGCCGTGGTTGAAGGTTACGTGCGTGCCGAACACCGCAACAATATACTGGTATCGGATAACATACCGGAATTAATGGAAAAAATGCAGGCTTATCGCCCTGTCTCCATGGGAAAATGGCTTAAAGATATTAAAGTAGAAAGCCGGTAGTTGCTAATGGCTGTTAATGCCTGAATAGCGTTGAGCGTTTGCCCCGTAACATTCAAAAAATAAACGCTCTGTTTTCATTAAAAAGAAACTCACTTTGCGTTTATGTTAAACAAACTCTTGCCGCTTTTGTAATTTTTGACTCCCTGATCCAGGAATTTAATAAACTCATCAACATCCAGGTTATAAGCCCGTGGTTGTACAAGTACATCGCCCTTTTGATTCATCAGTACATAAAACGGCTGGGCATTGACACCGAATTTGGTAATCTGGAAATCGGCATCCTTTTTTCCCAAGGTCTTTTTCATTTTGTCATCGTAGGTCGATTTAATCCACTCGTTCTCAGGTAATTTATATTTATCATCCACATAAAGCGCCAGTATCACATAGTTATTACGCAGACGTTGCAACACCCGCGGATCTGACCAAACATTGGCTTCCATTTCGCGACAGTTTACACAACCATGTCCGGTAAAATCGATGAAAATGGGTTTGTTTTGCTTTTTGGCGCAAGCCACCGCCTGATCATAATCGAAATAACCTTCCAGTCCGTGAGGCAGATCGAGAAATTCATGATATTTTGGGGTAGCACAAATTTCTTTCGGTTTGGTGGAATTACCACCGTTTCCTGAATAAGCTTTTACATTCTCCCTCACAATTTTATTCATGTCAAAGTCGATGGTGCTTTGTGGGGGAAGATAACCGGCCAGTGCTTTAAGAGGTGCACCGAACATACCCGGGATCATATACACCACAAAACTGAACGTGATAATTGACATTAACAGGCGCGGAACACCGATGTACGGCACGTCATCATCGTGGGCAAATTTTAATTTCCCCAAAAGATAGAGCCCCATAAGGAAGAAAATTACAATCCACAGTGCGAGATAAACCTCACGGTCAAGAATATGCCAGTGGTAGGTTTGATCGGCAATACTTAAAAATTTCAATCCCAAAGCAAGCTCTAAAAATCCCAACACCACTTTCACCGAATTGAGCCAGCCACCCGATTTGGGCAAACCCGAAAGCCATGACGGGAAAAAGGCAAAAAGGGTAAAAGGTAAGGCAAAAGCCAGCGAAAAGCCGAACATCCCAACAATGGGTTTAAGAATTGCACCTCCGGCTGATTCAACAAGAATGGTTCCCACGATGGGACCTGTACAGCTAAAAGAAACCAGCACCAGTGTTAAAGCCATGAATATTGGCCCCATAAAACCTCCTTTGTCAGCTTTTTTGTCGGATGAATTCACCAGCCAGTGAGGCAGGGTTATTTCGAACATCCCAAAAAATGAAAAAGCAAAAATGATAAAAACCAAAAAGAAAAGAATATTAGGCAACCAATTAGTACTTAACCAATTGGCAAAGTTTGGCCCCGCAATAGCCGCCAATACAAAGCCAACAAAAGTATAAATAAGGATGATACTGATTCCATATAAAAGGGCTTGCATTTTTCCTTTGGTTTTTTCTTCACCTTCTTTCATAAAAAAGCTCACCGTCATAGGAATCATGGGAAAAACACAAGGGGTTAAAATGGCCAGTAATCCACCCAAAATGGAGAGGATAAAAAAGCCCCAAAGGCTTTTGCGGCTTCCGCCGATGTCAATTTTATCTTTACCAATAACAGCTTTCTCGGGTGCTGCAACCTTTTGTGCGGGGGCAACAACTTTCCCCAAATCGAAACTAAAATCAACATCCTGAGGAGGCAGGCATTGTGTATCATCACAACACATGAAATTTAATGTACCTTTTACTGTTGTACCATCGGTATTTAGCTTAACTTTTTGCACAAACAACGCACTGTCGGCAAAATATTTCAACTCCATGTTGAAGTTCTTATCAAACTCCTGGATCACATTCCCGATTTCCATTACGGTGTCGATACGCTGATAGCTGCTGTCCTTCACAAAATGAAAAGTGGTAGCCGGTGGCGCCATGGGGATATCTTGCGAATACAAATGCCAACGATTATCAATGGTGGCTTTAAAACGTAATTCGTAGGTGCTATCCGTCAGTTTTTTTGATGAAAACGACCATTTTACAGGTTCCAGAATTTGTGCGGATAAGGCAAGGCCGAGGAACATTAAAAAGCCCAGAAAAAAGAATCGTGAATTTTTCATATTGACAAATGAGATTAATTCAATTTGGTTGATTGGCAAAAATAAGATAATCTTCACAATGCTTAGACAACATCAAATACAAAACCTTACAACTTTTGCCTGTAAATTTCCCTTTCCAAGCTGCTTGTTTCTATCTCATTTCTCTGTACTTTTGCCTTTTCATTTTATTTTAAGCTGAATACACTATGGAAGCGGTTGAAAACAGCAGCAGGTCGCTCAATTTTATTGAGAGCATTATAGAAGAAGACCTTAAAAACAATAAAAATGAGGGACGGGTTCATTTCAGGTTTCCCCCCGAACCCAATGGTTATCTGCACATTGGCCATGCCAAGTCGATCTGCTTAAACTTTGGCCTGGCCGAAAAATATCATGGTAAATGTAATTTGCGTTTCGACGATACCAATCCCGCCAAAGAAGATGTTGAATATGTGGATGCCATCAAAGAAGACATTAAGTGGCTGGGTTTTCAGTGGGTGGATGAGCCGCATTACGCTTCCGATTATTTTGACCAGTTATATAAATGGGCCATTAAATTGATTCAAGACGGAAAAGCTTATGTGGACGAACAGCCTCAGGAAGAAATCAGCCAACAGCGGGGGGTACCTACACGCCCCGGAATTGAAAGTCCGCACCGTAACCGTCCCATAGAAGAAAATCTGGCTTTATTTGAAAAAATGAAAAACGGTGAAGTGGCTGACGGTTCAATGGTGTTGCGCGCCAAAGTGGACATGAGCTCGCCCAATATGCACATGCGTGATCCTATCATGTACAGGGTGTTGCATGCCGAACATCACCGCACCGGAAATAAATGGAATATTTACCCTATTTATGATTTTGCCCACGGGCAATCCGATTATATCGAAGGAATTACCCATTCGCTTTGTACACTTGAATTTGAAATTCATCGCCCACTGTACGACTGGTATCTCAATCAAATAGCAGATGGTGATTATCGCCCGCGTCAGATTGAGTTTGCCCGTCTGAACCTGAGTTATACGGTAATGAGCAAACGGAAATTACTTGAATTGGTTGAGAAAAACATGGTTACCGGATGGGACGACCCCCGCATGCCCACCATATCGGGGTTAAGGCGCAGAGGTTACACCCCTGAGTCTATCCGTAATTTTGCTGACCGTATCGGCATTGCCAAACGCGATAACGTGATTGATGTAGGTTTACTGGAATACAGTGTACGCGAGCATCTCAACCAGATTGCCCCACGGGTGTTTGGTGTACTTGATCCGGTGAAGTTGATAATAACCAATTATCCCAAAAACAAAGTGGAAGAACTGGAATTAATTAATAATCCGGAAGATCCCGAAGGTGGCAGCCGTATGATTCCTTTTACCCGGGAAGTTTATATTGAACGCAATGATTTTATGGAAGAGCCGCCTAAAAAGTTCTTCCGTCTCGGCCCCGGGCGTGAAGTCCGCCTGAAAGGGGCTTACATTGTGAAATGTATGGATTATAAAAAAGATGAAAACGGAAAGATAACAGAAATATATTGTACTTACGATCCTGAAACCAAAAGCGGGGGCAATGCACAGCGAAAAGTAAAAGGAACGTTACACTGGGTTTCGGCTGAACATGCAATAGATGCAGAAGTGCGTTTGTACGACCGGCTTTTTACCGATGAAGACCCCGCAGGTCATAAAGACAAAGATTTTAAGGAATTTATCAATCCCGATTCGTTAAAGATATTGAAACACTGTAAGCTGGAACCTTCGTTGAAAGGTGTAAAACCCGGTGATAAGTTTCAGTTTCAGCGCCTGGGCTATTTCTGTGTCGACAACGACAGTCAACCCGATCATATGGTGTTCAACCGCACTGTTCCTTTGCGCGACAGCTGGAAAAAGAAAAAGTAGGTTGGAGTGGCTGGAGTTTGGAGTGCCTAGAGTTTGGAGTGCCTAAAGTTTGGAGTGCCTAAAGTGTGGAGTACTTAGAGTTAGGTTGGGAATAGGCTTTTGGGGATTTTACCGGGCAACAGGTGATGGTGAGGTAATTTTGCCTCAGACAGATTGCGTTTTCCGCAATTTTTGTTTGTTTTTATAAAAAGGTTTAGAGGCAATATAAATAGTTTTATCCACAGTGGCATAAACCTTTCCACGCCGGTCTTCAAATTGTGAATGCATCACACGGTGTATTTCCTTTTTTTCGGCCACTTCTTTACGGATCTCATTCAACTCCTCTTCGGCAACCAAAAACCTGGCAAAAACAGGCTTCGAAATGGGGCGCATAAAACGAACCCGGGCTTCTTTGTCCCACACCACATAATCATCACCCAGCAATTTGATAAGCTGAATCATATGCATAGGATCGAGGGCACCAAAAATACTCCCGCCAAAAACTGTTCCCACATAATTACGGGTACGCCAAAACAAACGCAACCTGACATGAATTTCACTATAATCGTGCGAAATAAATTTCACTCTTGCCCCCGTACTGCGGTATGCCGGAAAAAAATTAAACACCAGGCATTGAAATCTTGTTTGCAGACTGGATTTTTTATTTGTTTCAAAAAGTTTCAAAAAAAATCATTTTAAAATTAAAGCAAAAATATTTCCAACAATTTGGCATGGGCCAGTGGCTTCAACTGAATTCGCTTAATCACATTTGGCACAACAACAGCCTCACCTGTTTGCAGTTCCATTTCTCCATCTTCCCACGTCAGGAAGGTGGTACCTTCGATACCCAAATAAATTACAAAAGAATCCAGTTCTTCATAATCTTTCGACATTTCCTGGTCGTAATCCAACAAATTAGTGGTAAACTGTGGACAGGAAATCAATGTGGCCGTTTTATTTTTTTTTGCCTTGTACCGGGTTTTATATTGATCGGCCATCTCAAAATCAATGGCATCAAGTGCTTCGCGCGTATGTAGTTCCCGTTTCATTCCCCCGGCATCAATACGATCCCAATCGTAAATACGGTAAGTGGTATCAGAAGTTTGCTGAATTTCGGCCAATAATACGCCTGGCCCAAGTGCATGTACACGGCCTGCGGGAATAAAAAAAGCATCTCCTTTTTTTACTTTCTCAAAATTCAAAATCTCCTTTAAGCGTTTTTCCTCGAAATATTTCAAATAGTTCTCGCGCGTCATAGGCTGATTAAATCCGCTGATCAATTCTGCATCTTTATCCGACTCAAGTATATACCACATCTCTGTTTTCCCATTAGGCATTCCTCTTTTCTCGGCCAGCTCATCATCAGGATGAACCTGAACAGATAACCAGTCATTGGCATCAATAAATTTAATGAGCAATGGAAACTCATCGCCATGTTTTTCATACACATCATCGCCCACCAAATCGCCCATGTAAACACTCACAAGCTCATTGAGTTCGTTACCGGCCAAAAAGCCATTTTTCACCAAGGTCGGATTCCCTTCCACTCCCGAAACTACCCAAGCCTCACCGCAATTGGGCAATTTTCCAAAATCCATACCCAACACAGTTTTTATTTTTTGTCCTCCCCAGATTTTATCTTTAAAAACCGGTTGAAATTTTAAAGGATATAATTCATTCATCATTATTAAAGTTTAAGTCAAACTTGCTGTTTAATTTGTTGGGCGGCCAGGCGGGCTGTACGCTATACTCCGGCGCACAGCAGCCGTTTTCCGTACGTCGGCCAGGGAGCTCCCGAGGTCGCTCTTGGCCTCCTACTCCAAATCGGCTGCCGTACGTCCGGGGTGCCGCTTCCATCCCTGCCGCATACCTGCTCACAGGTAACCTTTTTTGTCGGTTTCAAATTATAAAAGTAATCATTAACATAATGCACAAAATTAAAACAAATAATTTTAAAACCCTTTTCACAAATTAACTTCCGGTAAGAAATGCATCCACAAAAGTAGCGGTTGAAATACCCTCAGCAATGGCTTTTACTACCAGTGAAGCACCTTTGGCAACATCTCCGGCGGCAAAAACTTTGTTTACTGACGTTTGATTTGTTTCATTTATTTTCACATTTCCCCTCTTATCATATTCCAATCCGAGGCTGTCAAGGAAGCCGTGGTGAACCGGTTGGGTGAATCCCATGGCAAGCAGAACCAAATCCACTTTCAGCAGCTCCGGTTTCCCCTTTTCTGTCATTGTCCATTGTCCCTGTTCGTTTTTGGTCCATTCAACTTTAATCACCTCTGCCTGTTTCACCTGACCGTTTTGCCCCAAAAACTTTTTTGTTAACAAACTCCATCGCCTTGCACATCCTTCCTCATGTGAACTTGAAGTACGTAATACATTGGGCCAATAGGGCCACGGATTATTCAACTCCCGTTTTACAGGAGGCTTCGGTAAAATCTCTATCTGAGTTACGGAAGCTGCACGCTGGCGAATAGCCGTTCCAACGCAATCTGAACCGGTATCGCCTCCCCCTATAACCAGAACATCTTTTCCTGCGGCATCTATCATTTCACCTGCCGGAATTTCTTTTCCCACTACTTTCAAATTGCTTTGCTTCAGGAAATCCATGGCAAAATGAATCCCTTTCAACTCACGGCCGTTAACCTGTAAATCACGTGGTTGTTCACTCCCCATGGCCAGGACAACCGCATCAAAATTTTCCAATAAGTCATCAGATGAAATATCTTTACCTGCCAAAACATTGGTTTTAAAGATAATACCTTCTTTTTCAAAGATAGAAAGCCGCCTGTCAATGACTGCTTTGTTCAGTTTAAAATCAGGAATACCATAGCGCATCAAACCGCCAATGGCATCATTTTTCTCAAAAACCGTTACAAGATGGCCTAACTGGTTCAGCCTGTCAGCGACAGATAATCCGGCAGGGCCGGAACCAATAACCGCAACGGTTTTACCTGTTCTTTTTTGTGGAGGGCATGGCTTGATAATCCCATGGCTAAAAGCCATCTCAACCGTGGCACATTCGTTTTCGCGGATGGTAACTGCTTCTTCGTGAATAGCAAGCACACATGATTTTTCACAAGGAGCCGGGCATATTCTGCCGGTAATTTCCGGGAAAGTATTGGTAGCATGCAGAATTTCATACGCTTCCTCAAGGCGACCGCGATAAAGGGCATCCTGCCATTCGGGCATTTTGTTCCCCACAGGACAAGCCCAATGACAAAACGGAACGCCACAATCCATACAGCGTGAAGCCTGCAGCTTTCTGTCCTGAAAGTCAAGCGTTTGCTCCACCTCACCAAAATCATAAATTCTTTCATTCACAGGCCGATAGCCGCCCTCTTTCCTGCTTACAGTTATGAAACCTTTCAAATCACCCATAATGTCAATATTTTTCTGATTTTTGTTTTTGTCCTACTCGTAACGACGCAGGTTATCTTCCGTCATTTTCAGCTTACGTTCAAGCTCCTTTAACTTTTTTTCTTCAAGAACTTTTCTGTATTCAAAAGGAATTACCTTGACAAATTTGGGAAGATATTCATCCCAGTTTGTTAAAATTCTGGCAGCAAGCCGGCTTTGGGTATGAAGTAAATGATTATTGATAAGTCCTTGTAATTCATTCGTATCGGCTTTGTTTTCTATTTTTTCCAGATCAACTAACCCTTTATTACAGAAATAATCGAAATCGCCCGATTCGTCCAAAATGTAAGCAATGCCACCGTTCATTCCGGCAGCAAAATTCCGACCGGTTTTACCAAGAACGACTACTCTGCCGCCGGTCATATATTCGCAGCAATGGTCACCAACCCCTTCAACTACCACCCGGCTTCCCGAGTTTCTGACACAAAACCGTTCGCCGGCAACTCCCTGAATATAAGCTTCCCCTCCCGTAGCACCATAAAAGGTTGAATTTCCGATAATAATATTTTCTTCGGGCTTGAAAACCGAGCCGCGCGGGGGAACAATAATAATTTTTCCGCCGGAAAGCCCCTTCCCCACAAAATCGTTGGCATCTCCTTCGAGACGAAAGGTAACACCTTTAGCGAGAAAGGCACCAAAACTCTGCCCTGCCGAGCCGGAAAATGCAGCGTTTATGGTATCATCAGGCAGCCCTTTGTCGCCGTATCGACGGGAAATTTCGCCGGACAACATGGCCCCTGTGGAACGGTCAATATTGCGAATAATATGGAATAACCACACCTTTTCTTTAGCCCGAATAGCTTTTTCTGCTTCTTTTATCAAATGGAAATCCAAATGATTTTTCAGCACGCTTCCATTTTCTGATAAAACGTTATGCCTGACGGTGTTTTTTCCTGTTTCCACCCTTGTCAACAAGGCGGAAAAATCCATATTTTCCATTTTCCGGTTAAAAACCCTGCGATCGATTTCCAGTAAATCTGTACGTCCGACAATATCATCAAATTTAGAGAATCCCAAAGCGGCCAGCTCCTCACGCACTTCCATGGCAAGAAAGCGAAAGAAATTAATTACATATTCCGACTTTCCCCTGAACCGTTTTTGCAATGACTTATCCTGCGTGGCTATCCCCATCGGACAGGTGTTTGTGTGGCATTTTCGCATCATTACACAACCGAGGGCGATGAGCGCCGATGTGGCAAAGCCGAACTCTTCCGCACCGAGGCAGGCCAGTTTCACCACATCATTGGCATTTTTCAACTGGCCGTCAACCTGTAGCTTTACGCGTCCCCGAAGGCGATTCATCATCAACGTCTGCTGTACTTCGGCAATACCCAGTTCCACCGGCAATCCGGTGTGCTTGATGGAACTAACAGGACTGGCACCGGTACCTCCTTCGCCACCGGAAATAATAATCAGATCGGCATGTGCTTTGGCTACACCGGCGGCAATGGTTCCCACACCATTCTCAGAAACAAGTTTCACGGAAATGCCGGCTTTTGGATTGGTAACTTTTAAATCATAAATAAGTTGCGCCAAATCCTCGATGGAATAAATATCGTGATGGGGTGGCGGAGAAATTAAGGTAATCCCCGGCGTTGATTTTCTGGTTTTGGCAATAATTTTGTTCACTTTATATCCGGGTAACTGGCCTCCTTCACCCGGCTTGGCCCCCTGAGCAATTTTTATCTGAATTTCGTTGGCATGTGTCAGATAATTATTGGTCACGCCAAAACGCCCGGAAGCAACTTGTTTTACGGCGCTTTGCTTTTGTGTGTCAAAACGTTGCGGGTCTTCTCCGCCTTCGCCGGTGTTGCTTCGACCGCCAATGGTATTCATGGCAATGGCAATGGCCTCGTGCGCATTTTTACTGATAGAACCGTACGACATGGCCCCGGTAACAAAACGTTTCATGATGTTTTCGACCGGCTCTACCTGCTCCAAAGGGATGGGATTTCGTTTTTTCAATGTCAAACAGCCTCTGATAAAGGCCGGTTTCCGGTTATACCTGTTGATTAAGGCGCTGTATTCCTTGTATTTGGCATAGTCGCCGGTTTTTGTTGCCCATTGAAACAGACTGATGGACTCAGGATTCCAGGCATGGTTTTCGCCATCTTTGCGCCAGGCATAAATTCCCTCATGATGAAACAGAAATTTTTTATCCGGGCTTGTTTGTTGTCGAAAAGCTTCCTGATGAAACCGGCTGTATTCTTCAAAAATTTCTTTCATCCCGATACCGCTAATGGGTGTAGAAGTTCCTGTAAAATATTTGTCGATGAGTTCGCGGCTTATCCCAATGGCTTCAAAAATTTGGGCACCGTGATAACTACGGATAGTGGATATCCCCATTTTTGAGAAAATCTTCAGCAGCCCTTTATTGATGGCTTTGATGTAATTTTTTCTCGCTATTTTGTATTCAAGTTCTGTTTTTTTCTCTTTTACCAAATAGTCGATGGCGGCAAATGCAAGATAAGGATTCACCACACTGGCGCCATAGCCCAGCAGCAGGGCAAAATGGTTTACTTCGCGTGCTTCGCCGGTTTCAACCAAAATTCCTATCTGCATTCTTTTTTTCTTTTGGATTAGGTGGTGATGAACGGCAGCCACAGCAAGTAAAGATGGAAAGGGTGCATGTTGGGTGTCAACTAACCTGTCGGACAAAATGATAAAGTTTTTTTTGTTATCCACTGCCGCTTCGGCAGCCTGCAACATTTGTTGAAACGCTTTCTGAAAACCATCAAAGCCATCCTGTACAGGAAAAATCATCGGGACAATCTGGTGAGAAAACATCTCATCTTTCATGTCTTTTATTTTTCCAAGATCGGTATTGGTTATTATCGGATTCCTGAATTTGATCAGTTTACAATGGTCCGGGGTTTCTGATAAAATATTAGAATTCAGTGAACCAATATAGTTGGTCATGGACATTACCAGGTTTTCGCGGATAGGGTCAATGGCAGGATTGGTTACCTGGGCAAAAATCTGTTTAAAATAGTTGAAAAGACGCTGGGGTTTTTCTGAAAAGACAGCGAGGGGCGTATCGTTACCCATCGAGCTGATGGGCTCAACTCCGGTTTCTGCCATGGTTTTTATGAGCCACTCGGTTTCTTCTTTCGTGTAAGCAAAAACACCGGCAAGTTCCTGAAAATTATCTATGGACGACGGAACCCGTTTTTTAACAATGATATCGTTCATCATCAACCGATTCTCTTTTAACCAACGGGCATAAGGGTTCCGGTGGCTTAACCGGTCTTTGACTTCCTTATCGGGGATAATTGTTCCCAGCCGGGTATCCACCAACAGAATTTTCCCCGGATGTAGCCTCCCTTTTTCGATGATTTCATCCGGTGTAAACGGCAGAACCCCAACTTCGGAAGCCATAACGATTAAACCGGTTTTGGTGATGACATACCGCGAAGGCCGCAACCCGTTGCGATCGAGCGTTCCTCCAACATATCGGCCGTTGGAAAAAACGATTGCTGCCGGCCCGTCCCATGGTTCCATGATGGTGGAATTATATTCATAAAAAGCTTTCAGACTATCGGGAATGGGATTTTTTTCATTGAACGATTCAGGAATCATCATACAAAGGGCATGATCTAACGAACGGCCGGTCATGTATAAAAACTCCAGCACATTGTCAAAAGAAGCAGAATCTGATTTTCCTTCTTCCAAAACAGGTAAAACCTTTTTCAGGTCTTCGCCGAAAATATCCGATTCAAGCAAAGCCTCACGGGCGTGTGCCCACATGCGGTTCCCTTTAATGGTGTTGATTTCTCCATTGTGCGCCATCAGCCGGAAAGGCTGTGCCAACGCCCAGGTAGGAAAAGTATTGGTACTGAAACGTGAATGTACCAATGCAATGGCCGATTTAAACCGGGGATGCTGCAAATCGGGGTAATAATTACGAAGCTGTTCCGGCGTAAACATTCCTTTGTAAACAATCGTCTGTGAAGACAGGCTCACGATATAAAAATCATCCTTCAATGCAATTTCGGATGCCCGGACTTTTTTTTCGCTTTGTTTCCGTATAATATAGAGCTTCTGCTCCATCTCATCCTGCTCCAGCGCTGCTTTTACAAAAACCTGTTTGATTTGTGGTTCTGTAGTACGGGCAATATCCCCGATAACGGAAGAATTTACCGGCACATCGCGATAAGCAAGCAATGTAAGGCCTTCTGCTTTAATGGTATCCGACAATATTCGCAGACATTCAGCTGCTTCTTTTTCGGCCTTGGGTAAAAAAATCAGTCCGGTGCCATATTCTTCTTTATCAGAAACCCTGATATTCAACACTTCCCTGATAAATTCATGAGGAATCTGCATCAAAATACCTGCCCCGTCACCACTGGCATCATCCGCACCTTTTGCCCCGCGATGATCCAGATTGCGCAATACTTCAAAACCTTTTTCAATGATATCATGAGAGGCTTTTCCTTTAATATGGGTTACAAATCCAATTCCACAGTTATCATGCTCATTATCGGGGCTATACAAGCCTTTTACCGAAAGTTGTCCTTTTATCATTTTTGGATTATATTTTTCCGTTTTACAAGTCAATTTTAATCGTATAATTCGCAAGTTTATACCCTATTATTTTAGGTAACAACGGTTAGCTGTAAACTTGAGTTTTTCTATGAAATGTTGTATTTTCATCAATCAAATGTTGTATAAGCCGTTTCTCCATGCATGGCCTCATCCATTCCTATGGCTTCTTGCTTTTCAGTTACCCGTAAACCAAATAGCTTATCCACTATTAAAAATAGGACAAAGGTGCCAACGCCCGAATAGACAATTGTTGACAAAACAGCGATTAACTGAATGATAAATTGATGAGGATTCCCGTAGAAAGCACCACTATATGCAGATTGAATAGCAGGTGTGGCAAGTAAACCGGTAAAAAGAGCGCCGACGATACCACCAACACCATGAACACCAAAAGCATCTAATGTGTCATCATATCCCATTTTCGGTTTCACATAAGCTACCATAAAGAAACAAACCAATGAAACCATCATCCCAATAATTAATGCTCCCGTTACATCAACAAATCCGGAGGCTGGTGTAATAGCAACTAACCCTGCTACTGCACCCGTAGCGACGCCTACAAGTGTCGGTTTCTTTCCGATGATCCAATCCAAAATGGCCCATGTAAAAGCCGCAGTAGCCGCAGCGATATGAGTAATAAGGAAAGCGCTTCCTGCAATTCCATCGGCAGCTAATCCACTACCGGCATTGAATCCGAACCATCCAAACCACAAGAGAGCTGCACCAATAGCTACAAAAGGAATGTTATGTGGCGGAATTGCATGCCCTTGATAATCACGACGTTTCCCCAACATCAGAATCATTACCAACGCTGCAATACCAGCATTGATATGCACTACTGTCCCTCCTGCAAAGTCAAGGGCTCCTAATTTTGCCAGCCAACCATCAGCTGACCATACCCAATGTGCAACCGGATTGTAAATAATCAAAGCCCAAAGCAATGAGAAAATCAAAAAACCTTTGAATTTAATACGCTCGGCAAAAGCACCGATAATCAGGGCAGGGGTAATAATGGCAAACATCATCTGAAACAATATAAAGACAATATGAGGAATGGTTCCAATCATTACAGGAACACCGTTGACTATTTTTCCGGTAGGTTGAGAATGAGAAATAAAATAAGGACTTAAATCGCTAATGTGAATCCCATGCAGAAAAGCCCAATGAAACCCGCCAATGTAAGGTGCCAATACGCCGTTTGTGCTGCCAAATGAAAGGCTATAACCGATAGTTACCCATTCGATACTGACAACGGCTGTAATCATGAAGCTTTGCATCAGCACATTTAAAATATTCTTGCGCCGGACCAAGCCACCATAAAAAAGAGCCAATCCGGGGATGGTCATTAATAATACCAGTGCGGTGGCCACCATCATCCATGCTGTATCGCCCCTGTTAATTGCAGGAACAGGAACAACTGTTGCTGTTGTACCTTGTGCCAATACCGGTAAGCTCATCAAAGTAAAAAGAATAATTATTGTTATACTTATTTTTTTCATCTTCATATTAATCTTTGTTTAAAAACATGATATAAAGCTATTTATACTCATCAACACTTTCACTCATCCTATTTACTATCCGGTAAGTTTTATTGTGTCAATTCAGTAGTAAATAAGGCCTTAATTTTCTCCATTTTCTTTGAGGTATAGAGCCTCCGGTCCGGTTTCTCCGGTGCGAATCCTATAGGTGGCCTCAACGTCGCTTACAAAGATTTTTCCGTCACCCATTTCACCTGTGCGTGCTGCCTTCATAATCGCATTTACGGTTTTCTCCAAATTCTTGTCACGAACAACAATAGAAAGCATGTGGCGTTGGATATAATGAGACTCAAATATTTGTCCTCTTACCACTTGTTCTTCAGTAGATTTTCCAAGACCGGTAATGTCCCAGTATGAAAACCACCCAATGCCGGCTTCATACAAAGCCTTTTTAACATCCTCAAATTTTGACTTCCTGACAATTGCTTCAATTTTCTTCATGGGTTAAAATATTTGATTAAACAAAAAAGGCCTATGAATTTTTTCATAAGCCTTTTAATAAAAATAATTTCTGTTTTATTCATAAAAGGCTCATTCAAGCCATTGGGTCATCTTATTTGTAGTCCTGAAATGTTTGATGTTTATTTTACATGAAATGGCAAAAGCCCCGGAAATATGGTGTGATGCTTTCCGGGTATCAAATTCTTTTGTAACCAATTTATATGTAGAATAACTTTTCATGATCTGAACGCTTGCCGCAGTATGTTGCGTTGTTGTATACAAATATAGCACTTTCCCCCTCAAAAAATTGAAATTTTGCAAAGGGGATAAAGCTGAGTTTATGGTGTAAACTTAGAAATATATATTTTAAAAGCTGATTTACAAACCATTATATTGTTTTAAAAATGATTATCTGATTTTTCACGTTTTTTGGCACTAAAATTCAAATCTGCAAGAAAAACGATTGCGGAACAAAGGCTATCAACAGAAAATTCTTACATTTTTCTAAGTTTATCGCTAAAATTCGTTCCAAATATGCACTCCGGTTGACTTTTTATTGGAAAGAAATGGCCTGTTTTTTCCGACTTAACCGGGAAGACGCAGTATCTTTGAGTAAATCTCCCTGTTTTTTTATTGTATACTTTCATTATCTTTATCCCATGATTTTCATCGCAGGGATTCAACCCAAAACCGAACAATACCAATCGCTGCAAGTAAAATATTGTACGCGTTGCCACAATGATTCGCAATGGATTTTGCAGAAAAACCAGCAATTTATCAGCTTGTTTTTTATGCCTGTGGTGCCTTTCAAAACCGAATATGTTTATTACTGCCCCATTTGTGGCAATACCGAAATATTGGATCGTGAAACTTTTGAATCGAAAATAAAACGTGAAGCTGTCCAATTAAAACACTAATCCTGTATTTTACTCTTTCATCCACTCAAAAACCTGGTAATATTCGCCGTTCATGCCAGGTTTTGTGTGCACCTTGATGGCGTGGTGGTTGGTTTTATCCACATACAATCGTAGGCCGGCTATCAACTCTTTGGCGCGAGTCTGAAGCCAGGCCAAAAGCGAAGGGACTCGTGCCTTGTTTTCAGTCTATTGTTCATTGGATGGTTCGTGAAGTTTTATCACGAGTCGCCACGCACCGGCTCCGCGTCAGACTC
>CAJXKB010000034.1 GCA_913055825.1 uncultured Bacteroidota bacterium | reverse complement strand
GGACTTTTCCTGCCAGCACTGAAAAAAGGGAAGCAGTTAACCAAAGCCATGAAAGTAGCCATGAAAGGAGGGGCTGATGGTGTGGCCTTTTTCGATTTAAAGGCTCTTAATCAACACCTGCTTCAACAGATTACCGACTTTCAACGTCAGTCAATGAAAAAATAAGCTTGCTTTTCTTATTCGTGAAGGGAAAGTCGGGAACACTCTTCATGGGTCGAAACCTAACTTCTTTTTCAGATTCCTTGCTTAAGGTTTGGAGGCTGCTTAAGGGAAAATCAGTTGATTAGTAAAATAAAATGAATGAATGAATAAAACTTTTATAAAATTTTTATAAAAGTACTTGACATTTGGCTTAAAATTTATATATTTGTGCTCTTAAACTAATAAAAAATGGCTTTATTCCATTCCGATAGTTTTCTGGATAAGTTTACCCGGGTTGAGCTGAAGCAACATTTCCAGAAGAAAAAAATTGTCAGGGCCCTGTATTTACATGGTCCGATGCCTTTGTCGGAAATGATGAGACGTTTAAAAGTTAGTGCCCCAACGGTGCAGAATTTGCTGGACGAATTGTTGAAAGAAGGGATTATTCATTTAACGGGCTCCGGTACCTCAAAAGGAGGTCGCCGTCCCAACCTGTACGGACTGAAAAAAGATGCCTTTTATGTTTTGTCGATTGATATAAGAAATTATTCGACACATATGGCGCTTTTCGATAGTGCCAATAAAAAGGGGGAGCGATATAAAGTATTAAAGTTAAAGCTTACCAATGATAGGGCCGTTGTGAATAAAATTTATGAAGCGGCCATGGAATTGATTAATGATTCTTGTGTTGAGATGAGTCATATTTTAGGGGTGGGTATAGCCATGCCTGGTTTGGTAGAATCGGAAGCGGGTATCAATCACACGGTGCTCAACTTTGATAAACCTGTACGTGATCTGTTTGCAGATTTGTTTCAAAAGCCGGTGGTTATTGAAAATGACGCCCAGGCCAAAGCTTTGGCCGAATTTCGTTTTGGTAAAGCCAAGGGAAAACAAAATGTATTGGTTCTTCATTTGGGCTGGGGTATCGGTTTGGGAATGATTTTAAACGGGAAGCCATATACGGGTTTTCGTGGATTTTCGGGGGAATTCGCCCACATACCCATGACTGATGAAAGAGCCTACTTATGTAGTTGTGGGAAACGAGGGTGCCTTGAAACAGTAGCCTCCGGTTCAGCGCTCACCCGCCTGGCAATAGAAGCCATCGAAAAAGGAGAAATGACCCTTATTAGCGAAATGGCAAATAAGCAAACTAATAATATTACGCTGGAGCTTATTTTAAAAGCGGCTCAACAAGGTGATCAATTTGCCATCCGCATTATCTCAAAAGTAGGCTTTGAATTGGGAAAAGGAATATCCTCGCTAATGCAGATTTTAAATCCTGAAACTATAATCCTTGGTGGCCCGATGGCCAATGCCGGTTCGTATTTGATTACCTCCATTGAGCAAGCCATACAGCAATATGCGTTTGCCATTATCACAGAGAGCATGGAGTTGACCGTGAGTGAATTGGGAGAAGATTCAGGCCTTCTTGGCAATTTGATTAATATAATGGAAAGTCTCTTTGAAAAATAGAAGTGTTCGTTTTATGTATAATCTAAAATATGTACTTATGAAAAGTAAATTACTCATTGCCTTGTTGCTCTTTTTTGGAGTTACAGGAAGCCTGTTTGCCCAACGGGTAGTTACGGGAACAGTTACTGATAAAAGTGATGGTTCACCCATGCCCGGCGTCAATGTGGTGGTTGAAAGTACCACCAATGGAACCACTACCGATTCAGATGGCCATTATTCCATTACCGTGGATAATAAGGCTAAATCGCTTTTATTTTCCTTTATTGGTTATAACACCCAGACAATTGACATTAATGGGAAATCTACCATAAATGTTGTTATGCAACCGGGTAATCTTAACCTAAATGAGGTTGTTGTTACTGCGTTGGGAATCTCAAAAGAGAAGAAATCGTTAGCCTATTCAACTCAGCAGGTAAAATCAGATGAACTTACCGCTGTTAAAGAAGTTAACCCTATCAATGCCCTTGATGGTAAGGTTGCAGGTATGACTATTAACCAAAGCGCTTCAGGAACAGGTGGCTCAACAAGAATTACTCTACGTGGTAATAAATCAACCAGGAACAACCAGCCGCTCTATGTTATTGATGGTATTCCAATGCTTAATTATTCTTCACAACAGCCGGGCAGTGTTTGGGGGGGAACCAACGCAAACGGAAGTGCCGGTGTAGATGGTGGTGATGCTATCTCAAACATCAATCCTGACGACATTGAAAGCATCACGGTATTAAAAGGCGCTACTGCTGCTGCTCTTTATGGTAGTCAGGCTGCAAATGGTGTTATTATGATTACTACTAAAAAAGGTACAGCGGGGAAAACCGATATTAGCTTTTCTTCAAATTTTCTAACGGAAAGCCCCATTACAATTCCTGACATGCAATATAGTTACGGCCAAACTTCAAAAGGCGCTTTAGATAGCTGGGGAAGCAAACTTGGTACTACTGCTCCCGATCATGTTAAAGATTTTTATCAGTCGGGAAGCACTTGGATTAATTCATTATCTTTTAGTGGAGGCAATAAAGTTGCTCAAACCTATGTTTCGTATGCCAATACTACTTCAAAAGGAATTGTCCCCGAAAATAAATTTGACCGTCACAATATTGACCTTAAAGAGACTGCTAATTTTTTCAAAGGCAAAATGCAGGTGGTAGCTAATGTTAGTCTGTTACACCAAAATACAATTAACAGACCTGTTACCGGTTTATACTGGAATCCGTTAACGGGTTTATATCTCTTCCCAAGAGGGATGGATTTTAATAGTTACAAAAAGAATTATGAGGTATGGGATCCACATAGATTTTTATATGCTCAAAATTGGTTTGCTAATTCTGACAAACAACAAAATCCTTATTGGATTCTTAACAGAGACAAAATGACTTCTAGTCGTGACAGAGTTTACGCAATGGCTTCAATTAGTTATAAATTTTCTGATCATTTTAAACTTATTGCCCGTGGAAACGTTGATAAATCGTGGGATAAATATGAGTTAAAAGCACATGCTACAACACAGGCTACACTTTCTAACAGCAACGGACGCTATATTTTACGTAATACCGATGGAGCTCAGTACTATGCTGATTTGTTGTTAAATTACGATTATCATACTGCCGAATGGTATGTTTCTGCAAACTTGGGAACATCAATCAGAGACGAAAATATTTACGGTAGCTATTTTGATCCGTTCCCTGGAAATTTACGTGTTGCTAATGTGTTTAGCATTCAGAATTTCTTACAACCCGGAGCTACCATAAGACAATCGTTAAGCAGAAAACAGCTTCAATCGATTTATGCAAGTGCACAATTGGGTTACAAAAGCTTATTGTACATCGATCTTACAGGCCGTAACGACTGGTCTTCAACTTTACCTGATCAATCTTATTTTTATCCTTCAATAGGAGCTTCTTTTGTAGCCTCCGAGTTAATTGATGCCGACTGGCTCAATTTCTTAAAATTCAGGGGGTCGTATGCAATGGTTGGTAACGATGTTGACCCTTATGTTGCCAATATGCTTAATTATTCGGTATCAAGTTCAGGTGTTAACACAAATACTACAGGAATAATTCCGGGTACTTCACTCAAACCTGAGTTGTCAAAATCATGGGAATTGGGAATGAATATGAAAACTTTGGATGGAAGATTAAACTTAGATTTTACCTATTACAATTCTAATACCGAAAATCAATTTATTAAAATTGCAGCTCCTCAGGGTAGCGGATTAAATTATTATTTAGTTAATGCAGGTATAATTCAAAACAAAGGTGTGGAAGCTATGCTGGAAGCTGTTCCTGTTGAAACGAAAAAAGTAAGATGGTCAGCAATATTTAACTTCACAAAAAATGTAAATAAAGTAAAAAAGCTTCACGAAGGTCTTGCTGATGGCATCTATTACATTACTCCTCCCGATGTTAATAACTATGCCATGGCTATTACCGAAGGTGGTTCGTTTGGCGACCTTTATGGAAAACGTTTTAAAAGAGATAACAAGGGAAACGTTGTGGTAGATAAAGATGGTAAACCCATGGCTGAAGCAGGTGGATTAGGCTATGTTGGTAACCCCAACCCTGATTTTATGTTAGGATTTAATAACATAGTTACTGTTGGAAACTTTACTTTTAGAGCCCTTATCGACGGCCGCTTTGGCGGTGAAGTAATGTCGATTACACAAGCTATGAATGATAAATTTGGCGTATCGTTAAATTCAGCTAATGCCCGCGATAATGGCGGTGTTGATTTTGCAGCTGTTTACGAAGATGGAACTCCTGTATCAGGAAAATTAAATGCTAAGGATTTTTACACAACGGTTGGTGGGCGCGATGGAATTACCGAGTATTATGTTTATGATGCTACCAATGTACGTTTACGTGAATTTTCAGTTGGATACAATTTTCATATGAAATCAAAAGTGGTTAAGTTGCTTAGATTGTCATTTGTCTCAAGAAACTTGTTTTTCTTCTACCTGAAAGCTCCTTACGATCCTGATATTGCTATGTCAACCGCAACAGGACTACAGGGTGTTGATGCATACAGTATTCCTTCAACAAGAAGTTTCGGGCTTAACGTATCCATTAAATTTTAATATGATTAATCACTAAAGAAAATAGAAGAACTATGAAAAGAATATATAAATACGGATTTGGTTCACTATTGACACTGCTCATGATGAGCTTTGTTTTTCAAAGTTGTACCAAGAATTTTCAAGATATAAACACAGACCCATATGGGATTACCGACGAGCAAATGGCTGCCGATTTTAAAATTGTTGGCGAACCTTTTAAACAAGCTCAGCAAAACATTTACAGTTTTGACCCTGTTTGGGTTTTCCAATTGCAGCAAAACCTGATTGGTGATGTTTATGGTGGCTATTTGATGCCTCCTACGCCTTTCCGTGGTAACATCAACAACATGACCTATTTCTTAGTTGATGGTTGGAACCAGTTTCCATGGAGTGTTGCTTACAACGATGTGATGGCTCCTATGGCTGCTGTTGACAGAAAAGCAGACAAATTTCCTGATTTTAAAGCCTGGGCTAAGATTATCAGGGTTGAAGCCATGCACCGCTTAAGTGATATTTTTGGCCCTATTATCTATACCCATTACGGAAAGGTAAATAGTGATGGTAGCATTGACTATGATTGTCAGAAAGATGCCTATACGGCCTTTTTTAAGGATTTGGACGATGCAATTAATACACTAACACCTTATGCTCAAGGCGACTCCATTAAACGTTTTACTGATTTTGATTTGGCTTACGGTGGCGATTACGGTCAATGGGTAAAATTTGCCAACTCCTTACGTTTACGTTTGGCTATTCGTATTTCTAACGTTGACCCTACACTTGCCAAAACTGAAGCCGAGAAATCAATTTCTCAACCCTTTGGAGTGATGGAAACAAATAGCGATAATTTTACCATTACAAGTGATGCCGGATTGTCTCACCCGTTAAATACTATTAACGATGCTTGGAATGATATTCGCATGAATGCAAATATGGAATCGATACTTAAAGGATATAACGATCCGCGATTGGCTAAATATTTCCAGCCGTCAGTATCTGTTCCCGGTGATTACAAAGGAATACGTGAAGGTATTGACATTGCTGCTAAATCAGAATATGTAAACTTTTCAAAGCTTGTTGATTTTGGCCATTCTGTTCAGCTAATGACTTGTGCCGAGGTGTATTTTCTGAGAGCAGAGGGTGCATTACGCGGATGGAACATGGGAGGTGATGCCCAAACATTTTATGAAGATGGAATAAAAGCTTCTTTTGAGCAACATGGTGCTGCAGGTGCTGATGCTTATATTGCTGACAATACTTCCACTCCTGCTGATTATGTTGATCCGGTTCATCCTGAAAATAGCATTGCAGCAGTTGAAAAAGCTACTATTGCCTGGAACAGCGGAAATAGTCTGGAAACAAATCTGGACCAGATTATTACCCAAAAATGGATTGCTATGTATCCTGACGGCCAGGAAGCTTGGTCAGAATTTAGAAGGACAGGCTACCCCCATCAATTCCCTCTGAAAGTTAACAATAGTAGTGGAACAATTCCTGATGGAACATTTATTCAGAGAGTTAATTTTGTAGCTCCAGAGTACCAAACCAATGCCAATGGCGTAGCTAAAGCTATTAAATGCCTTGGTGGACCTGACACCGGTGGGACTCCGTTGTGGTGGGCTAAATCTGCCAAATAAATTGGTTCCTTGAAACAGACAAAAAATATTTTTTGTCTGTTTCAAAATTTGTGTTGTAATTTTTCTCGGAAAGTAGTCTGTAAAATGTTCTTTTTATGATAAATATCCTTAATAAGAAATTTCGCAGGCTGCTTTTTTAATCCTTATTTCAGTGATCCATCACCATTCACCTTTTTTAAAGATTGGATGAAATAAATTCATAAACGACAAAAAATTAGAAATATATAATTATGAAATTTAAAAATTTTTCTCCCGTTGAGTCGCAATTTCTTGCCATGCAGGGGATGACTCAGCAACATTCAAAAATTCCGTATCTGCTGGTAGATAACTTTCCTCAATTGGGTATGATTACTGCACTCCGATTTTTAGAATGGGCTCAACAAAATCCGGAGGGCGTTATCAGTTTGCCTACCGGAAAGACCCCGGAATATTTTATCAAATGGACACAATTTCTTTTGCAAAACTGGAATAAGGACAAAGGTTTAAAAATCCTTGAACAGTATAACCTTCATAAAACGAAACAACCCGATTTGAGCGGATTGCATTTTGTTCAGATTGATGAGTTCTATCCTATCAATCCAAAACAAAAAAACAGTTTTTATAATTATGTGAATGAGTTTTACATCAAAGGTTTTGGGCTTAATCCTGCCAATACGTTGTTGATCAATGCCGATGAAATTCCGCTTCATAACCATAAAAAATATAATGAGATTTTTCCCGAACTCAAAGTAGATCTTTCCCTTCGTTACCGTGAAGCCAAAACACAACAGGAACGATGCCAAAAAGAATCTATTTTTATGATTGACGATTGGTGTGCCAACTATGAACATAAAATTCGTGAAAAAGGGGGTATCGGTTTCTTTTTGGGAGGCATTGGCCCCGACGGGCATATCGCTTTTAACATAAAAGGTTCCGATCATTTCTCGACAACCCGCCTCATGGAAACCAATTTTGAAACCCAGGCTGTCGCTGCCGGCGATTTAGGTGGTATTGAAATATCGAAAAACCGACTTGTTATCACCATTGGATTACAAACGATTACCTATAACCCTGACACTGTTGCTATTATTTTTGCTGCCGGCGAAGCCAAAGCCGATGTCGTAAAAAACGCATTGGAACATGAACCCTCAAACCAATATCCTGCCACAGTACTTCAAAAATTAAAAAACAGCCGGTTTTACCTGACCAAAGGGGCAGCTATTAAGTTGCAGGACCGAATTGAAAATTACTATTCAGGCGAATGGTCACAGGAAAAAACGGAAAGAGCTGTGCTGGATTTGGTAAAAAAACTAAACAAATATGGCCATAAGCTAACATTGGACGATTTAAAAAATGATCCCTATTGCAGCCGTATTCCCAATCTTGATAAAAACACAGTACCTGATGTTATAGAGGCAATTAAACGGAAAATAAGCCTGGGCATGCGTAAAGAAGAAGGGCAGCGTTTTGTTCATACCGGCCCTCATCACGATGATGTTTTACTGGGGTTACTTCCCTATGTTTCCCACCAACTGCGTCAAGCCACTAACACTTTTGATTTCAGCATCCTTACTTCAGGATTTACAGCTGTTACCAATCATTTTATCATAAAAACACTAAATGATGTTTTGTATTTTCTTTCGCACAACGAAATACAAATGATCCATTACCCCGATTTTTATCAAACCGGCTATAAATTCAAGTGGGATAAAGATGTACATCATTATCTTGGGAAAGTGGCTGCCGGAGAAGAAATTGAACGCCGTCGCGGGTTGAGCCACCGGATGATTCGTGCGATGGTTGAAATCTACAACATCAAGGACACTCCGCAGCTTACGGCCCAAATCATAAAAACAATTGCTATACTCGATCATTCCTATGATGGTGAAAAAAATCCACCCGAAATCCAAAAGCTGAAAGGGATGTTGCGCGAATTTGAAGAAGAACTTGTATGGGCTCATTTTGGCGTACAGGTAAAAAACGTACACCATTTACGTTTAGGATTTTATACCGGTGATATTTTTACGGAACAACCCGAACGGTCACGCGATGTAGAACCCATCTTAAAACAACTGCGTGCAATTAAGCCCACCGTTATTAGTTTGGCCCTCGACCCCGAAGGTAGTGGACCGGATACACACTATAAAGTTTTGCAGGCTATTGCCGAAGCGGTAAGGCTGTGGCGTAAGGAGGAAGATATTTCAGCATTGAAAATTATTGGCTATCGCAATGTGTGGTATCGCTTCCACCCGGCCGAAGCCGATGTTATTGTGCCTGTTTCGCTTAACTCGTTAGCCATTCTTGACGAGGCTTTTACCGACTGTTACCTGAGCCAGGTTAACGCTTCTTTCCCGAGTTATTTACTCGACGGAAAATTCAGTACACTTTCGCAACAAATCTGGATTGACCAAATGAATCAGGTGCAATTATTGTTAGGAAAAGATTTCTTTTATGAAAATCCTTCACCACGCCTGAGGGCTGCACACGGCTTGCTCTTTTTTAAGAGTATGGATGTGGATACTTTCTTAAAACAAGCCAGAGAATTGGAAAAATCAGTAGAGGGTTTTTAACGGAATTTATCGATAATGAATTGGTAGAAATGTTGCGGGGAATCAAAGCAGCAGAAAATAAATTGCAGCTTTTAAATTTATTGAAACGGATATAAACAGGATTAAATGAATGAAAAAAATATAAGTAAACAACTTTATAAAACTGTTGGAGTAGATGTTGGCGGGACAAAAATAATGGCAGGCCTGGTTGAAAATGGAAGGATTCTGAAATCAAAAACACTACCAACGCCGGCATATGCGGAAAAGGATGATATTGTAAAAGCTATTGTTGATGCCATCCGGTTGGTATTAGATGACGATTGTACGGGAATTGGTATTGGTGTTCCGGGCCTGATAAATACAAAAGAGGGTATTGTTCACAATGTCGGTAATATTCCTGATTTCTCAAATGTCCCCTTAAAACAAATTTTGGAAAAGGAACTGGGTAAAACTGTTTTTGTGAACAATGATGCCAATTGTTTTGCTTTGGGAGCTAAAAATTTTGATAATGCAAAGCAATACAATAATTTAGTAGGTTTAACACTGGGAACCGGATTAGGTGGTGGTATCATAATCAAGGGTCATTTGTACGAAGGAGTGGGATGTGGCGCCGGCGAGTTTGGTTATCTCCCTTATTACGATGGAATCCTGGAGCATTATTGCAGCGGACAGTTTTTTAAAAGGCAATTTCATATATCGGGCAAAGATGCTGCTACGCTTGCTTTATCAGGAGACGAAAGTGCTCTGCATATGTTTAATCGCTTTGGGTTTCATCTCGGCGATGCCATTAAGATAGTTGCTCACTTTTTTGCCCCCGAAGCGATAATGCTGGGTGGCTCAATCAGTAAAAATTTCAAACTATTTGAAAAGAGTATGTGGAGTAGCATCCATTTGTTTCCATATAGCCATGTGGTGGATAATTTGGTGGTAAAACCTGCCAGTAATCCCGAAATTGCTGTTGTTGGAGCTGCATCATTGGTTTCAGAATAAAAAAATAACTTAGCAAAAAAAATTCATGAAAAATCAAATCACAAATAAGAATCAAAATCAAATGGGCCCTATCATAATCATTGGCCTGCTGTTTTTCATTTTTGGTTTTGTTACCTGGTTAAACGCCACCTTGATACCTTATCTGCGTACGGCTTGCGAGCTCACCTCTTTCGAGTCGTACCTGGTAACCTTCGCTTTTTACATTTCTTATTTTGTGATGGCTTTGCCTTCTTCAAAAGTGCTGGAAAAAGTGGGCTTTAAAAGGGGAATGTCATTGGGGCTGATTGTAATGGCTTTAGGTGCTTTAATTTTTATCCCGGCTGCCATGACGCGAACTTATGTATGGTTTTTAGCCGGATTGTTTGTGCAGGGAACCGGATTGGCACTTTTGCAAACAGCTTCTAATCCGTATGTTACTATTCTCGGACCTATCGAGAGTGCTGCCAAACGAATTAGCATTATGGGTGTAGCCAATAAATTTGCCGGGATTTTAAGTCCGATTATTTTGGGTGCCATTATCCTGAAGGGGCTCGGAAAATTAAATACGAACCTTTCAGGAATGAGTGGTACGGACAAAGCTGCTGCGTTGGACGCCCTGGCATTAAAAGTAATTCTGCCCTATGTGATTATTGCTATTGTATTGGTGGTAATGGCCGTTTTAATTTGGATATCAAATCTTCCCGATATTGCGGCTAAGGAGGACACCCCTTCGGATGATGGTGTTAAACGGACAAGTATTTTTCAGTTTCCCTATTTCTGGTATGGTGTACTGGCTTTGTTTTTTTATGTAGGTGCCGAGGTAGTCGCCGTGGATACACTTATCAATTACGGCCTTTCACTGGGCTTTGACATTAAAGTGGCTAAATTTTTCTCATCCTTCACACTCATTGCTATGATTGTAGGCTATCTTGTTGGTATTGTTACTATTCCAAGATATATCTCGCAGCAAAAAGCCCTTCAATATTTTTCTTTGCTCGGTGTGTTATTTACTCTGATTGCCGTATTTACCCATGGTTATACCTCCGTACTTTTTGTAGCAGCACTGGGTTTTGCCAATTCTATTATGTGGCCCGCCATTTGGCCGCTGGCTATTGACGGATTAGGGAAATTTACAAAACTCGGGTCAGCTTTTTTGGTAATGGCCATAGCCGGCGGTGCTACAATTCCTTTGACGTACGGTTACCTGGCCGGACTTACTTCGGTGGGGAGCACCCATGCCTATTCAATTTTGGTTATTTGTTATCTAATCATATTTTATTTTGCGGTTCACCTTTATAAAATTGGTAAACGTTCATAATTAGACTGGCTTTTACATATGTATTTGATTGATTGCCGATTATCGTTATGCTATTGAATCTTTTGAGGAGTTGTTTGCCCTGTTTAATGATGGATGATTTTGAATAGTACATGTATTATTTAATTTTAAAATATGGCTTATGAAAAGTTCATCTGTGAAGCGATCCTCTCTAATTTTTATTGTATTGGCCATCTTTTTTACCTTTCAGGCACTGTTTTCCTGCCGGTTGGCTAAAATGGATACGAACGATATTGTTAGGGTTGACACACTCCGGAGGCATTGGAAAATTCAAAGTAGTGATTCATTAAATAATGCCGGTAATCATATTTCGCTAAGTACTTTTAATACTGAAAACTGGTATTCTGCCAACATCCCGTCCACTGTTTTAAATGCCTTGGTACGCGATGGCGTGTACAAAGATGTTTTCAGGGATGTTAACCTGAAGCTAATTTCCCAAAAGAAGTTTAAAACCTCATGGTGGTATCGTACCAGTTTTAAACTTACCGCTACCAAAGGCAATTATTTACTAAAATTTCAAGGGATTAATTATAAGGCCAATATATGGCTCAACGGCAGACTGTTGGCCGATACCTGCACTGTAAATAATGCCTTTAAACAGTATTCTTTTGATGTAACCCGTCGTGTTGAAAAAGGCGGGAATATTTTGGCTGTTCAGGTTTTTCCACCGAGGCCCGGTGATTTTAGTATGGGCTTTGTGGATTGGAACCCGCCAGCACCGGATAACGACATGGGAATCTTCCGGCCGGTAATTTTGTACCATAACGGTGGCGTGGAAATTTTGGAACCTTATGTGGAATCTTCACTTGGAAAAAACAATTCTTCAGCCGGACTGTTTGTAAGTCTGCACTTAAGTAATCATATTTCCACTAATGTTACCGGTATTTTACAAATGGATGTTGCCGGGAAAAACATAAGTAAGGCAATTACTTTGAAAGCCGGTGAATCGACCATGTTGCATTTTTCACCCAACGATTTTCCACAGCTCCAACTTGAACATCCGCATTTATGGTGGCCGCATACTTTTGGGAAACCATATTTATACCGGGCTACTTTTTCCTTCCAAACAAAACAGGGTGTTTCAGACGTTAAAAGTATCAGCTTTGGCGTGCGTAAAGTTTCTTCCTTTTGGACAAAAGCCGGACATCGCGGAGTGATGATAAATGGTAAAAAAATACTTGTGAGGGGCGGCGGATGGACGGACAATATTTTGTTAAACGACAGTACTGCCTCTCTTGAAGCGCAACTGGATTATGTGAAAGACATGGGACTGAATGCCATTCGTTTGGAAGGATTTTGGGGCAACAGTGAAGAAATGTACCGGTTGTGCGACCAAAAAGGGATTATGATACTCGTGGGTTGGAGCTGCCAGTGGGAATGGGCAAATCTTGTTGGGAAAGCTTGTGATAAAGATTACGGCGGCATTTTAACAAACAAGGAAATGGATTTGATGTCAGAAGCATGGAAAGATCAGATTCTTTGGCTTCGAAATCATCCTTCCATTATTGCATGGTTTAGCGGCAGCGACAAAAAGCCCAACCCGGAACTGGAAAAAAAGTATTTCAATATTCTTAACACGTACGATACCAGTCGGATATACTTGGCATCGGCAAAAGAATGGTCATCGCTGGCAGGGCCTACCGGTGTGAAAATGCGCGGCCCGTATGCTTATGAACCGCCCGTTTACTGGTTTGCCGACACACTATATGGTGGTGCTTTTGGGTTTAATACCGAAACTGGGCCCGGTGCTCAGGTACCTCCTATCGAAAGTCTCAAAAAAATGTTTTCACCCAATCATTATTGGCCCATGGATGAAATTTGGAATTTTCACAGTGGTCGTGGCATTTTCGGTTCGCTTAGCCGATACCGGAAAGCTCTGGAACTTCGTTATGGCAAAGCAAAATCGTTGGCTGATTTTGCCAAAAAAGCACAACTCCTCAACTATGAATTAATGCGTCCGATGTTTGAAGCCTTCTCGGCACACCGCTTCCGGGCAACCGGGGTGATACAATGGATGCTGAACTCAGCCTGGCCCGAATTGTACTGGCAACTTTATGATGCTTATCTGATGCCCAATGGAGCCTATTACGGAGCCAAAAAAGCCAACCAACCGCTGCATGCCATTTATGATTATTCGAAAAATGCAATTTATCTAGTAAACGACAGGCTTCAGGATGCAAATAAGCTTTCCCTTAAAATCAGGATATTAAATCTACATTCAAAAGTTGTTTTTGAAAAAACAATCCCTACATCGGCGAAAGCCAACAGCGCATTAAAACTATTTCAATTGCCGGATGACTTACCCTTGAGTAGAACTTATTTTCTTGACTTACGGCTATTTGTCGCTTCCGGCAAAGAGATTGACAATAATTTTTACTGGCTGTCCGTGCAAAAAGACGAACTCGATTATAAAGCAAAAGTTAAACCCTGGAATTATTACACACCGTCGAAACAATATGCTGATTATACGGCATTAAAAACACTTCCGGCCACATCATTGATTTACAGTTTCTCACAAAAGGAACAGCATACATTTGTTAAGTTTGAAGTGCATTTGAAAAATACAGGAAAATATATCGCTTTTTTTGTGCATTCCGCTATAATTGATCAGGGAAATGGAAAAACAATTTTACCTGTGATTTGGTCGGACAATTATATTTCATTACTTCCGGGAGAAACAAGGACGTTGACAGCGAAAATTAAAAACTATTACCTGAAGGATAAAAACCCGATATTGAAAATAGATACCTATAACGCTGTTAACGTAAAATTAGCAAATCAATAAATTATTGAACATGAGACGAAACTATGTGGTTGTTAGTTTGATAATGCTTACTTTTTTTGTTATATCATTTATGACAAATATTTTGGGGGCGTTGAATCCGAGTGTATCAGAAAGCTATGGGCTGAGTGAAACCATGGCCGGGTTTTTGCCTTTTTCCTTTTTTATTGCTTATGGAATTATGTCTATCCCGTCGGGACTGCTTTTAGAAAAATGGTGTGAAAAAAGAATGATGGTGCTGGCTTTTTTGTTGGCACTGGCGGGGGCAATTGTATTTGCTTCTTTCCCTCGCTTCAAGATGTTTGTAATTTCGCTTTTTACCATAGGAGCGGGAATGGCCGCCCTTCAGGTGGTAATCAATCCGTTGCTGCGCGTGGCTGGTGGTGAAGAGCATTACGCATTCAACTCGGTACTCGCACAGCTTATTTTTGGAGCAGCGTCATTCATTAGTCCGTTAATGTATTCTTATCTTGTGTCTAATATAGATTCACACTACACCGGCAAACCCGGGATAAGCATGTTGGAAAAACTGGTTCCCTCTTCAATGTCATGGGTATCGGTATATTGGGTTTTTGCCCTAATCAGCATGCTGATGATTGTGGTGATCTTAATGGTACGTTTTCCTAAAGTGGAGCTGAATGAAGAGGAGAAAGTGGGAAGCCGCGACAGCTATATTGCTCTTTTGAAGAATAAATACGTGATTCTTTTCTTTTTTGGCATTTTTGCATACGTGGGTACTGAACAGGGTATTTCGTACTGGATGTCTAAATTTTTATCACAGTATCATGGCTTTAATCCCGAAACAACCGGTGCTAGTGCTGTCGCCTATTTCTGGGGTTTGATGACCATTGGTGGTATTTTGGGATTGATTTTGCTCAAAATTTTTGACAGCAAAGTGGTATTGCGTTGGTTTACGATGTTGGCTGTAGTGTGTCTTGTATTGGCATTGTTTGGAGGACGCAAACTTTCTTTGTACGCTTTTCCTGCTTCAGGTTTTTTCTTGTCGGTGATGTATCCAATTATCATTTCACTGGCACTCAATTCTGTGGACAAACACCACGGTTCTTTTGCCGGGTTGTTAATGACTGGTATTATGGGAGGTGCTGTAATTCAGTTACTTATTGGTTTTTTTAGCGATGTAACATCGCTAAAAACCGGCATGTTATTACTTTTTGTAACTCTAGCTTATATTTTCAGTATTGGTATTTGGGCAAAACCACTGGTTAAAAACAAAACAGTTAAAATAAAAGAGTTGTTTAGTAAAGCCTGAATCAAATTTCGTTAATGTATTGAGAAGAATCTTTTCTTAAAATTTCACCGAATACAAAATAGATTCAACCTGCAAGAGCAAATTGCGTTTCTTTTTATTAGGTTGATACACATAACCTAAGGCTGTAATAATTTTGTTATTCTTGGGATTTATAAAGGTATAGCTCACAAAAGGCCCTCCCATAAAATCGTTTTGCACTTTCCAAAGCCCGCGCATTTCAACAGCATATCCTGCTGGAAAATCATTTACGACACGTGTTTTTGGAACTACGAATTTCATATCCAAAGTCATATACGAGCCATTCGTAGGACCGGGGATATAATGGCGTTCATATTGCTGGCACCGGGCAATAATACTTCTTCTCGAAAACTGAACAGTGTCCTTATAGGGCATGGAAATGAAAATAAGTCCCTGGCTGTATTGTACCGCTTCACGGCGCAACCACATAAATCCTGATTTGTTTTTCGCTACATAAAAGCCTGCCGGTATATCCATGGTAAAACCAAAACTCTTTTTTAGGCTTGTCATGGCTTTGGCGTTCATGCCCGGACGAAAAATTGACAAAATCCGCTGCCGCTCAGTGTTCATATATTTATTGACAAAGTATTCGTGTTTAGTCTCGAATATTTTAACAAACGCCTCCGCCGAAGGAGCACTGATTTTAAATACCTGTTGAGGGCTGGCCCATAAATCAGTTTTTGTTTCAATTTTCGACTTTTTTAATTCGGGGTTGATGTTAACCACAAAAATATTCCGGTGTTTTTGAAATAATGTACCAAAGTTGGACACTTTTAGATGAAGAAGTTTAAAAATAGGCTGGTTTTGTGGCAAGCCGTATTGATCGGCAGCAAAATATTTACGTATGGTTTGTCCAATCTGGCTGTCCCATTGTTTTTCGTTTTGGAGGACAATCAATATTTCAGACGTTCCACCCAACGATCTTGGTTTACCGTTTTGTGATTCATCTTGTGAGCAGGATGAAAATCCGAAAATAAATAATACAGAGACTAAAAAAATATTGAAAAATGATCTTGCTTTCATGTTTGTCGCAGTATATTGTTTTAATAACGTAAAGCGAACGGCCATAGTATAAAACCGGACGGAAAAAATATGTTATAAGGATTAACTTGCCACAGCAATTATTATTTTTTGCCCGGGACGAAGCCGGTGAGTGTTTTTTATATTGTTTAATCGTTTTATTTGTTCCACTGTAACCCCGTCATATTCTTTGGCAATATCCCACAACGTATCGCCCGGTTTAACCATGTGGTATAAGTATTTGCCTGATTTTAAAGTTGAAGCAGTTTTTACGGAAGGTTTATACACATATAATTTCTGTCCCGGGAAAATGCGTGAACTTCTCAAATTGTTCCATTCTTTGAGATCGGTTACGGTACATTTATATTTCTGAGCTAACAGCCCTAAATTTTCACCTGACCGAACGATATGAAGTGATTTTCTATGTGACCGACTGATGGGTATTGATGTTTTCTGATAAAATTCTCTGCTTCCGGTGCCGAAAACAATTAACCGCTGGCCCGGATAAATACGGCTGCTCCTCAGATGGTTCCATCTTCGTAGTTGACTGATGTAAACGTGATATCGTCTGGCAATAAGGCCCAGGTTTTCACCACTGTGTACAATGTGTATTTCGCGGTTTCCCGCCTTTTTAATAATTGCCAGTAATTTATCGTGTGCAATGCCTTTTTTGGTTTTATAGGCATACAAGGCTTTTTCATTGTTTAAAAAATCATCAGTAAACTGACGGGGAATACGTAACGAATATGATTTTTTGTAAGTAGCCGGAATAATACCTTTTTTGAATTGGGGATTCATGAATTTTAATTCGTCGAGAGGAATTCCAAGCATTTCATGCAACTGGTCGAACGAAAGCACATCTCTCACGGTAACCGTGTCAATATCATAAAAAAAGAGACCGGGTTTCAACGGGTGCAGATTTTGTTCGGCCGCATAATGCATCACATAATTCACCGCGATGAAGGCCGGGACATAACCACGCGTTTCGCGGGGCAGAAATGGCCAAATAGCCCAATAGTTTCTGGTTCCGCCTGCCCGTCGGATGGCCCTGTTTACATTACCGGCCCCCGAATTATAAGCAGCCATAGCCAGCGACCAATCACCATAAATACTGTAAAGATCCTGAAGGTGTTCACAGGCTGCCACTGTAGCTTTATACGGATCGTACCGATCATCAACCAATGAGGTAACTTTTAAACCATATACTTTTCCGGTTCCGTACATAAATTGCCATAATCCTTTGGCCCCTTTGTTGGAGCCTGCTGAAGGGTTTAGTGCCGATTCAACAACAGCAAGATATTTTAGCTCCAGAGGCATGTTATAGCGATCGAGAACCTCTTCAAACATAGGAAAATACAAGCTTGACAACCCCAATACTTTTTCGGTAAGTAATCTTTTTTTTCTTGCATACAATTCAATAAAAGCCCTCACTTTCTTATTGTAAATCAATTCAATAGGTGTTTCAATATTTAGAGCGGCAATTCGACGTGCATAAACCGAATCGGGATAATCAGGGATTTCTCCCGGCTTAAACTTGCAATTTGTTAATAAATTAGTGCCGGATTGCAAATAGGCCCGTCTGTAAAATTTTACATAAGTCAGGCTGTCAAGTGCCCGCATGATCGGGGAATCTTTTACCAACAAGTGTCCGTTAAACGAAATGGTTTTTTGGATACTGTCGTTTACTCGGTCGAGGATACCGATTTTGTTGGGAAGAATAATACTATCGCGCATGGAAGGTAAAAGCGTATCCGCATTAATACCCACACTGTCGGGTGTAACTATAATATTAGAATCCTGAGCCATTACAGGGTAGCCAAAGGCGCCGGAAATAAATATTAAAACAAATATGATGTTTTTCTTTAAGGTCATATCTTTTAAACGCTTTTTATGATTCAATGAGGGGAGAAAACTAAGTAACAGGAAAGGCTGTTTTTTTATAGCAACTAAAACTTCCATTGATAAAAATCACTGGAAGCAGATAAGTTCCGAATTAAAACAAACAGGTTGCTCCGGTTGGATAGAAGTCCTATTTTTCAGTATCGGATTTGGTGTTTTTGTCTTCACCTTCGTTAATACCTTCCTTAAATTCTTTAACGCCTTTGCCTATACCGCGCATTAATTCAGGAATTTTTCGGCCGCCAAACAGAAGTACAATCACCAATACGATGATAATAATTTCGGGTGTGCCAATCCATCCTGCTTGCTGTAAAAGTATTGTACTCGTTGAAATCATAATTAATTTTTCTTTTCAGAAAACAAAAGTAGGACAATTTGAGGAAACAACGAAAAAAGATAAGTAAATAATTCTGAAAGATTAATCCGGACGAATTATATACAAGTTGTTGACTCATGTATACCCTCACGTTGCAGCCGGCAAAACATTTACACCAGAACGTATGACAGATAAACAGCAGCTAAAATAGCAGCAATAATAATAACGATTGTTACATTGGTTGAAAGCTTATCGGTTTCAGGGTTATAATCCCACTGACTTTTCCACATGTTTAATTATTTTGGTAATTGATCTAAACGATAGCCATTTTTAAAAGCAACAATAAAAGCATCCGAAATCCCTGACGTGCGTCTTATTGTATCACGGGCAGCACGTGCCTGTTCATAGGTATCATACGACCCCATGGTATAAATGTAATAGCCATTGTGTTTATCTTCTCTGATTTTCCATCGTTCAATATGATATTTGTTGGCCAGATATGTGGTAGAGATTGCATGCCCGTATCGTGCCCTTATTTGTACGCGATACTCCAGTCGTGGTTGTACGTTTTGACGGGATTGAGCTTTTTTAACAGTCCTGTTTTGCGGTTGCGTAACTTCCACGGCAGGTTTGGTCTCTTGCTGAACTTTTTTGGTTGTCGGAGGCTGAACAGGCCGGACTTGCTGACTAATCTCAGGCTGCTTGCTCGCTGCTTTGTTTGTTTGTTGTGTTTTTGGGGTGATTAAATTACCTGATGCAACATTTCTTGATGGGGGCATTACAACTTGCTCGGGTACACGTTCGCCCCTCGATTTTTTTCTTCCCAATTTATACGAAAATCCTACAGAAGTATAGTTATACATATCATATTTAAAACCGCCCTTCATATGATCCATCATGTCTGAATTAACAGCTTTGCTGGCAGTTTCAAGATTAATATTCCAACGGTCATTCAAACGGAAATCGATGCCGACACCTCCCATTACCATGCCTTCCAATGTGCGGCCCCCTATACCGTGGCCATAGCCATTACCTACCTGGGCAATCATCTTAGCCGTTCGAAGATCATAAACCGTTGTGTTATAATTGAGTATTCCAAGGCCGGCCAAAAGATAAACGTTACAACACCTCTCTGGATTGTATTTCCAGAAAAGATTTGTCAAACTCAACGTCGTATTCAGGTTGAATTCAATATAATCGTTTTCAAAATATTTGTGGGCCGAGCGCAGGGTACCCGCAAGTTGACCATATAAACCTTGCCCACGCAAACCAAATACAGGAGTGAATTGCTTGGTTACCATTAGCCCTACACCGGTACGCCATTCGTTGTTATTAGTGCTTACCGGCAGAAACCGGGTTTGTTTTAAATCTCCGAAAAAAAGGCTTGTACCGGCACTTAAATTAATTTGCCAATTGGACGAAGGCTTTCTGCTTGTGTTGATGGTTTGTGCATGTAGTAATACCGGTATTAACAATAACAAGCCTAATGCTGTGATTAAAAATGGATTTGTAATTCTTTTTTTCATCATGGGAAATTTAATTATTGTCGAAATACCGAATATCATTTTTTCTATTTGACCTTAAAAGTAAACATAAATCGTTAAGAACAAAAACGTGTAGAAACAAAGAAATTAACAATGGATATTTGAAAACTTAATCTTTTGAAACGCTTAATTTCCTTACAAGACAAGAATTATTCAGGCTAAAGTTTACTCTGCCACTTTTCAATTTCATCCACCTGAATAGCAGGAATCTTTAGTTTTTTCTTTTTGCGCAAGCCGTTAAGTTTTTGCTGCAAACCAGTAGATTTTACCTCATTTAGATCTTCAGGTTTTTCAAAACCGGCTTCCATTATTAATTTTGCCCAGGTTTCTTCCATTCCCAAGGCCATAAAATCAGCAGGGCCATATACTTTTTTGGGAGCCTCGGGACGCATTTGCGGGAAAAACAGGACTTCCTGAATAGAAGGCTGATCTGTCATAAGCATTACCAGCCGGTCAATACCAATTCCCATACCCGATGTGGGAGGCATGCCATATTCAAGTGCACGCAGAAAATCATAATCGATATACATGGCTTCATCGTCACCCTTTTCAGCCAGTCGCACTTGTTCCTCAAAGCGGTAACGCTGGTCTATGGGATCATTGAGCTCGGTATAAGCATTGGCCAGTTCTTTGCCGTTGACCATCAACTCAAAACGTTCTGTAAGTTCCGGATTATCACGGTGCCGTTTACACAAAGGCGACATTTCAACAGGGTAATCAATAATGAAAGTCGGTTGAATGTAATTGGGTTCGCATTTTTCACCAAAAATTTCATCGATCAATTTGCCTTTACCCATACCGGGGTCAGTTTCGATATTCAATTGTTTACACACTTCTCGCAACTGATCCTCATTCATGCCATTTACGTTGATACCCGTATGTTCTTCGATAGCACCGATAATACTGATCCTTTTGAATGGAGCTTTGAAACTAATGGTGTTATCGCCGATCTTGATTTCTGTTGTGCCGTTCAGGTCGAGTGCAATTTTCTGAACCATCTGCTCGGTGGTTTCCATCATCCACAAGTAATCTTTATAAGCCACATACATTTCCATTTGGGTAAACTCCGGATTGTGGAAACGATCCATGCCTTCGTTGCGGAAATCTTTTGCAAATTCATACACACCATCATAACCACCAACAATAAGACGCTTCAGATAAAGTTCGTTGGCAATGCGAAGGTAAAGCGGAATATCCAATGCATTGTGATGCGTAACAAAAGGCCGTGCTGCAGCACCACCCGGAATAGGTTGCAAAATAGGGGTTTCTACTTCGAGATAGCCTTTTTGGTTCAGGAAATCACGCATGGAACGTAGCAGCCGGGCACGCTTGACAAAGATATCGCGCACTTTCTCATTTACGATCAAATCCACATAGCGTTGGCGATAGCGTTGGTCGGGATCGGTAAATGCATCATATACCTGCCCGTCTTTTTCCTTAACAATAGGTAGCGGGCGAAGCGATTTGGCCAGTACCTTAAATTCAGTAACGTGCAATGTTATTTCGCCCATTTTTGTAATAAAAACAAAACCTTTTACGCCAATAAAATCGCCAATGTCCAACAAACGTTTAAATACGATGTTGTACATAGTTTTATCCTCACCCGGGCAAACATCGTCGCGTTTGAAATAAAGTTGTATACGACCGGTGGAGTCCATCAACTCGGTAAATGAAGCTGCCCCCATGATGCGCCGGCTCATCATCCTGCCGGCCAGGCTCACTTCCTGAAATAAAGTGTTATCTTTGGGAAACTTTTCGTGTATTTCTTTGGCATAAGCATTTACTTCATATCTTTCCGGGGGATAAGGGTTAATGCCCAATTTCTTCATTTCGTCCAACGCATTACGCCTGACGATTTCCTGTTCACTCAAATGATGCATGAATTCTTCTTTAAAAATTTTTGCAAAGATAAAACTTATCCCAAGAGAATCTATACCTCACAGAATTGTGCAAATTATATTTAAATTTATTTTAGGGCTAATTCCGATTTTAGGCTATTGATAAACTTTAGGTTGAACTTCTCCCTTCACCACACGCAGTCCGTTCATGGCCAGCGCTTTCATCTCGTCTTCACCGGGGTAAACATGAACCGGTGCCATTCGATGTACATAAGAAATGATTTGATTGACAAAATATTTGTCGTGAGCAATACCTCCGGTAATCAAAATACCGTCAATTTCGTATTTCAAAACGGCTCCCATAGCCCCTATTTCTTTGGCTACCTGATAGGCCATAGCATCATAAACCATTTTAGCTTTTTCGTTACCTTTTGCAGCCAACTGTTCCACTTCGTAAGCACTGTTGGTACCCAAATACGCGACAAGGCCGCCTTCTCCCTTAATCATTTTCAACACATCTTGCCGACTGTATTTTTCACTAAAGCAGAGCCGCACCAAATCGCCAACCGGTAAACTCCCCGACCGCTCCGGTGAAAACGGGCCATCGCCATCCAAACCCTGATTTACATCTACAACCCGGCCTTTTTTGTGTGCACCCACTGTAATTCCTCCGCCTAAATGGACTACAATTAAATTAAGGTCATTATACTTACGCATGATTGACTTGGCATGCTGGCGTGCAACCGCTTTTTGATTTAAGGCATGGAAAATAGAACGTCTCGGCAAAAGCGGGTGACCTGAAAAACGGGCCAGTTCATCCAGCTCATCAACCACAACCGGATTGGTAATAAAGGCTTTGGCGTTGGGGAGCGAGCGAGCAATATCCCAGGCAATTATGCCGCCCAGATTACTGGCATGTTCTCCGTATTTACAGCTTTGCAACTCGTCAAGCATAAGATCGTTAACCTCATAAACGCCTGATTCAACCGGTTTCAAAAGTCCGCCCCGACCCATTACCACACGAATCATGTCCAGACGAATGTCTGCCTCTTTAAGTTCGTTTAAGATTAATTCCTTTCTAAACTCAAATTGGTCGGTAATCAGCTTGAAAGCTTCCAGCTGCTTGCTGCTGTGTCGAATGGTTTGGATGAAAACAGGATTGGAATCGATATAAACGGCAATCTTGGTGGAAGTGGAGCCCGGATTAATGGCTAATATCCTGATTTCTTCATTCATACGATTGAGATAAGCTGTTTGTTTTAAGGTGGCAAAATTACACTATTTAGCTGAAATAGCAGCCAAAGCAATAGAGTATAATTTGGTTTTTATGCTGTCACCCCGCGAAGAAAGTACTACCGGCACTTTGGCACCTACAACGATGGCCCCCTGTTCGCCCCCGGCCAGTTTGGTGTTGGCTTTGTAAAATACATTACCCGCTTCAATATTGGGGAATACGAGGCAATCGGCATCGCCCACCACTTCGTTTTCAAGTTTTTTAATTTCAGCACTTTCCTTATCAATAGCCACATCCAATGCCAGTGGTCCTTCAACAAAGGCCCCTTTAATCTGTTCGCGGTCGGCCATTTTTGAAATTAATGCTGCATCAACACAAGCCGGCATTTTTGGCATCACCTGCTCGGTAGCCGCCAGTACAGCCACTTTGGGCTTATTAATTCCCAATGCTTGTGCCACTTGAATGAGATAATTTGTAATTGCAATTTTTTCTTTGAGTTCAGGTGCGGGAATAATGGCTACATCTCCAACAATCAGCAGCTTATGATAATTCGGGTTTTCCATCACGGTAACGTGGCTGAGAATGGCCTTGTGCAACATCAATCCGTTTTCTTTATCAAGGATTGCCCGCATGTATTTATCGGTACTCACCAGCCCTTTCATCAGCATGTCACCTTTGCCTTCATTTATCAGCTTCACAGCTTTACGGGTTGCAGCAATTTCTTCGGTTTCGTGTACAATTTCAAATTTGTTGATGTCGATATTTTCCTGCAAACAGGCCTTCTTAATTTGTTCGCGGTCGCCCACCAGTGTAGCTTTCACAATTCCCATGCCAACGGCTTTGCCTGCAGCACCAATACTGTGGGCATCGTTGGCAAAAGCCACTACCAGCCGTTTACTTTCACGGCTTTTTAATTCTAAAAATAATTCGTCTAATTTCCTGATCATCGTGCTGATTTTTTTCTTCTAAAGATGTGGCAAAAGTACGATAAAACAGGGAAAACAAACGTTTGTTTCACGGTGTAAAAGGGGATGATTTAAAATAAAAGCAGCCTTGATAGAAAGTTGCTAGTTTGCAGCTAAATTTCTAAAGCCTTATATCCGCAAGGGTGTTTCATAGCGAAAGCTTGAATAGTGCGTCAATATTGGGAAGCGCAGCGAAGAAGTACCGCAAGCGTCCCCGATAACCATCGGGGGTAGCTACGGTGAGGAACTTCAAGCGAGCATTGTCAATAGTGGCGTGCTATTAGAGCTTGCAGCAGACAGACTCTTGCGGATATAAGGCAAAGGAAATAATTTACTGTGCCAGGTTAAAACGTATCGTAAATCCCCCGCTGGTGGTGGCATTTGGAAGTTGAGACGAAATGTACGGATTGTTATTGTTCCAGTTGAAGTAGGCCCGCAGTTGCAAACTTTGGCTTAGATTATAATCGGCCGAAAAATTCAAAGTATATTGTTTGGCACCGGCCGATATTTGTTCATTGGCCTCATCAATACGTCGTAAAATGGTTTTGTTGTCGCGGATACCGAAATCCATTTTCAGGTTAAGATCGGTATTGTATTTTCTCGATTTCCGTGATGGCCGCCTTCCTGAAAAGCTTCCGATAGAGAAATGCAAGCCTTTCATACGATAACTCAGGCCTACAACAACCTCTTTACTGTCAATTTCGGTCAGTTGGTTGTTTACAAAACTCAGTACGATATTCCTTGATTTTTTATAGGCCAGCTTGGCACCAAGACTATTTCTCATGGTAAAGTCAATGCCAATCAACGGACTGTATTGTTCCATAAAAGAAACCACGCCCAAGTCGTATTGATTGATAAAGTTTGTACTGTTGTCAAAAGTTTTTGAAGGATTATTCTCATCGTAAACCATGTTTGTTTTCCAGGAGTTAATACTCAGAATTGAGCTATAACCATGACTAATATTTAAAGAGCGGAAAATTTTGCCAATGGCTTTTATATTGGTCAACCCGCTGAAAGTTACCCGCCAGTTGGGTAGCGGATAAGCCGGAAACGGATCTCCAATCCGAAACGTTTCTGCACTTTGCCCGGAATACGCAGATAAAAAAGCATAATACATCACCTGCTGTTGGGTCGGTCCGTATCCCAACGGGAAATTTTGTCCTGTGAGGCTGTCGTACACATAACGGCCTGACCATTCAGGGTTGTTTCGCGCCAGTCGTTTAGCAATGGCAACTCTGTTACTTTTGAATTGTTCAAATGCTTTTGAGAAGTTAGTGGAATCGGTTTTCTCAAACGATGTACGGATGAAAGGATAAGAAACGCTGAAATTCCCTGCTGCCTGGGGCGAAAAATTCACAAAGTCGCTTGAGGAGGGATCGAAGCGATAATAAGATGTGTAATTATTGGCAAAAATACGGTTCCCGTTCACATCAATTTTGATGGTGTTCAGGATGTTGGCATTTATTTTATACGACATTTGTTCGGTAAGCTTTGTCACATAAGCCTGGTTCAATACGGTGTCATACGTGAGCCAGCCGTTTCGGGTAGCTTTGGTACGAAGATCTTGCTGGCTGCCCAACACAAAAGCAAGTCCGGGTGCTCCGGTAGCAAAGTTTAGGCCAACCATATCGGGAACAGGCATAAATCCCGGCAAACGGGTTCCGTCGGATCTGCGGTAAACGAAGCTGGCTTTTTTAATCATCATAAGGGTGCGAAGGAAACCTTCGCCAATTTTTTTACCCCATTGTTTACCATTGCCTCGTTTCGACTGCGTGCTGTCGCTTACCTTTTTGGGCACAGGCCGTGCAAAACTCCTCCGGCGAACGGGCCTGCGGTTGTTACTGCGATTCAATTTCTTCAAAAATGGCACTTTGTTGTAGAGCTTGTTAAAATCGGCACTTCCATTTAACTGAATGTTCCTGGCATTTTCGATGGTGTTGCCAAAACGGCCCTGAATTGCTACCGGCGAAGCATTCCAGTTGTATTGCACCTGGTAGCTGGACGATAAGTTCAGCCAGTCGGTAAGAGGAAATTTGTTTAGCGGAACTTTATATGTCAATTTCACCGACTGATTAAAATTTTGAAGCGTTCCCATGCTGCCAATTTCGCTCCACACTTCGCGTTTATACTCTTCCCATTCTTTCGTTTCCTTGTCGGGATAAATTTGTGGCTCACGAATATAAGCTTTTGCACCGGCTACGTACTCCAGCGACAACGAACGCGAAAAATCATATTTCAGGGTGTAATCGCGGTTCCAGTTCCATAACCGTTTGTAAGTCGGATAGGTAATGATGTGGCCAAAACTTTTGTCGCGATACATTCGCTTATTGAACACGCGGTTCATATCAGTCCGGAACGACAGGTTCTTAGGAAGCAGATAAAAATTGAAGTCTTTCAGCCATTTAAGCCAGGGAGATGACAATACTTTGGATTTCCCGAAAGGTTTATAGTTTTTCGGGCGATTGTTAAAATTATATCCCAGTCCGCCCTGATAAGTGTTCAGTAAATCGGACCTGATGTCGATATTGTGATGATAAATTTGCGAATAGGCAAAGCTGACATTGAAATTTTCCAAATCGTAGAAATGGGGTTTTCTTTGTTTTTTACCTTTACTGTAAGTACGTTCTTTCCGCAGGTTCATCACATTAATACTGGTGCGCCGGGTATAATCGATAGCAAGGTTTCTCACCGAATCCCGAACAATCCGGTCTGCATATGTGGCCAGTTCATCTTTTAAACGTGTATCCGGATTTAGGGGATTATATTTAGGTGTAATGTTTCCCTTGCCGTAATCGAAATGTACCGGAATTTTCAATCCTGTTTTTTTAGGCAGTATTTTCCCTAAATCCAAATCGGTTGATACGGCATAGTTGGTTGTATTGTCCTGTGAAATATCATTTATTTTTTGTTCGACACTTCCGAATCCCGCTGATTTGTATGACCCACTTACCATTACACGTCCCAAATCGTTCAAATTGGCTTCAAGGCGCCCTGTTCCTGCCCATCCGGGCGATTTGTTGAAATCGGTCAAACGGAGTTCGTCCACCCATATGATAGCATCTTTACTTTCACCGTCGTCATTCAAATCAGTACCCTTTTGTTTTGGGTTCCTGACGCCAATTAAAATACCTTTCACGTCACCAAAATTGGGATTCCCCACAACTGTAATCTTATCAGCCCCATCATACTCCACATAAGGTTTTAACAATTGAACGTTACTGTTTTGCTGGCGCATGGCGATGTTACGGTTTTGTTTTACCTGAACCAACTTGTCGAGATCGATAACCATGCGGTTGGCTACCGGCCAAATGGCATCAGGATCGGACGATGGTGTGTACCAGGGTGTAAATTGCAATGGCATTTCATATTCGTAATAGTTTTGTGTAAAGTCGGAACCAATTCTGACAAACACCGTCAAATCGCCGGTTTTTAAATCCTCCTGCTGATAACGCTTCTCGGCATGGACAAACATTTTTATTTTCTTGTATTGCCTGAAATCGAAACTGGTATTTTTATAGGCACCACGCGCATCGCCATCCAACAAATTGTTTACCGTCAATTGCAGCGATTGTTCGTTGAGGCGCACATAATTGGTTGTACCAAAATTTATTTCTCTTTCGATGCCGGGAGGAATTACGTAAGGAATGGGAATGCGGTTTGAATTTTCTTCCACATTTACCGTTGAAGTTACAAAGTTGGTTCGGTTGCCGGCATCACCCGTGAGATATTCTCCCTGCGTTAACAATGAATGGTTATAAGTTTTCCATTCGCCACGTACCAAATCGAATGTGGCAAACCGGCATATGATAGGTTTTGAAAAACCGCGCATAAACAGCCGCATAAAGCGAATGGATTGAAAATCTTTGATATTGCCCACAACCTTGTCAGGTAGTCGTACCGGAATTTTAAACTGGTACCATTTTACACTGGTAATTTCACCATTGGGCAGGCGAATGTTGGCTGCTTCGTGTACGTCGGCAATGTGATTTTTCCCAACGACCATATCAGCCGGGTCCAGCTTGATTTTATACTGATAATAGCGTTCCGATTCACTCAGGGTGTTATCGTTATTGATGTCCTCTTTGTTGGGGAGGTTGGTTGCTGTTGTGTTATAGCGCTCTTTGCTTTCGGCATCCGTTGGCGAATTGCCTTCCGGCCCGTTGTAACGTTTGTAACGCTCATTTATGTCGGCATATTTGGGATCATTATCATAATCGGTACCCCGGTAATAATGATAATCATCGGCAGAAGGGTCTTTTAGGGCTTCCTGATAGGCTGCCGAATTTGTCCCGTAACGGTCATTAATCAGTTTTAAATAGTTCTGCTTAAAAAAGGTGTCTTCATTATTACTGCTAAGGCCATCGTATCCCACATCCTGAAAGGCACGTGATCCTGCAACATTACTAAACGACTGTACCAAAGCTTGTTGTGTGGGTACAATTCCCCAAAGTGTGGTATCGACATTTTGTACCACAGCGCTGGTGGGCAAGCCGTTTTCATAACTTTTACGGCCATCGTGCAAAATATCTTCAGAAACATCACCCAAATCTATGTACAAGTCTCCGCTATTATCAGGGTCTTCGGTGAAAGGATCCATCATCCAGAATTCAATATATTGAATGTTGGCTGCTTCAAAATCAGTAGTTTCCAGGCTTCGCATTACGCCACCCCATCGGCTTTGCGGATCAGCCAGTTCACCGTTGGCTTTCAGTCCGGCCGAATAGTTGCCGGGGGCCACATCATAATTGTATTCCCCACGATCGGAGGGGTAAAATGCCAGGTTCAGCACCGGAATATTAGTGGGAGTACCATTGGGAATGTCTTTGTTGGGAAACACTTCGGTTTCCAATACCTGACGTGTTGAATTTTTAGAAATTTCGTCTTTTGTAATATTTTTGGGACGATAGGTTCCGCGAATATCATAAAAAATAGTCGGGTCGATAATATACCAGGCAAAACGGGCGCGGTTTTTCCCGTAACTGAGTCCGCTTCGCGAATAAGCTTCCGGAAAAAGTGACGGTTGTCCCTGCGGGGTACTGGCTAAAAACCAGGATCCAACATTCATCAGGTCAATGGTCGATTTCGATCCTTCAAAATCATCAATATAGCTGGTTCCCGTTTTCCCGACTGTTTTTGAATGGCCGGGAAGAAACTGTGCAAATTCGGCATTGAAATTAATTTTTGAAGGGATTTTGGCCGAAACACCCGGCAAATGAGCCATCCACTTGGTAAGCCGGCGCGATTCTTTTGAATACGCCAGATCCATGCCCCAAATGGTGTTTGAAATGGGGTCTTCACCATAATTAACTTTCTGTGTTAAAGGACGTTCGTTTAGGTTAAGAATTGTTCCGCCAAGGTGTAGGTACGGATTGATCTCATGATCGATATGAATGCCCATCATGCGTTTTTGCTGAAGATTGAACATAGAATTGTTCTCAAGCGAAACATGAATGGGCGTGCCCGAACTTAATATGCCATCATTTAAAATGGTGACACGCCCCAAAGTGTAATCTACTGTATAATCCACATTCTCAGTAAGTGGAACACCGCCAGCGGTAACTTTTACCGACCCGGGAGGAACGTTCATTGCATTGAGGCTGATGTCGGAACCCGATTGCGATTTATAATAACCTTCTAAAATAAATTTATTTTTATCAGGATATTGTTCAGCCCCTGTTTTGGTCATTGAATAAAGCGAATCGTAGGCATATTTATTGGCAAGTTCCGGGTTGTTAGGAAAAATCGAATCGCGGATATATTCGCCAAAAGGCTCAAGCTCCGGGAAAAATATGCGTCCGTTGTTAGACTGGAAAGTCCCGCCACGCGTGGCAGCCCCATCAATAAAGTCAAAAAAGCCATCTCCACCCTTAATCGGGTTCAACTGCTGATCGAGCCGATCCAATCCCATCAAATGGATAAGTGGAATTCCACGGACAGCCGACGGCCCCTCCATAAAATAGCCCGTGGGAACACCTTGTTTGTCTCCTGAATACAAAATGTTTAACACAAAATCCTTACTTTGTACCTGATAAGCCCCGATGGAATACACATTTTTCATCATTAAATTCCACATGGGCATATGTGTATTCAGCGTGTTACTTTTTAATAATTTGACAATAAGGTTTCTGGGTGAGGTAACACCCTGGTCTGAAAATTCCCCGATTTGGAATACTTTGTTGTGCCCGATTACTGTGTATTGAACGGCTACGGCCAGCACCTGGTCGCGGTTGAGTGCTGTATTTAATGAAATAAAACCCAATTTTGTGTTTACGGTGTATTCCGAAGGTTTCAGCCGTCGCGCGTTTTCAAGTTTGACGAAATCTTCGCCGGCCACAAAATAATTGTACTGCCCAATTCCCAGTGGGTCCCCGGTGAGGTAATTGGTTACCCTGTTGATGTCCCTCACCTGTGCAGTATCCAAATTGTCCAACAAATTGTTGGAATGGTTAGAAGGAAAAACACCGCCGGGTTTAGGCGTGATGACCTTGTTATAAATTTCGGAAGATTTGCCTTCGCCAAGGTCGGTAAAAGCCACAATGTTACGGTTTTGTTCGGTGGCAGGCCCGATGTTGGTTACCCATACTTCAATTTTTGTGATGTTAACATCGGACGTAATGATAGGCAAAGTGCTGAGTGCTTTTTCATAATGATCGCGAAAATACTGGCTGATAAAAAAATGCCGGTTATCTTCATAATCGAGCGGGCTCAATGTAAAACTGTTTTGCTTGGCACCGTTCTGTATTGTAATGTTTTTAGTTTCGCTTTGCTGTTGCGAAAAAATACCTGTGATGGTGGTTTTCCCAAAGCGGAGTTTGGTTTTTACGCCAAACAAACTCTGTGCACCGGTAATCAAAGTGGAATTCAGTGGCAGACTTACATTACCGGCTTCGATAGATTGGATAATATCATCCTCATGACCCACGTATTTAAGTTTCAGTGTATTTTCAAAGTTAAAGGCCGATTCGGTGTTATAAGCGGCTTTAAAGGTGAGTTTGTCACCAATTTTGGCCGTTACGTTCATTTGGATTTTTTCTTTGAAATCGAAATTGGTAGTCCTGCGCTGCCGCACGTCAATAGACGGATCGTCACGAAAATTGGACAACGCCCCAAAGCTTATTTCTGCCGACCCCTGTGGCCGGATGTCAATAGTGTTGCTGCCAAAAATTTGTTCAAAGGTATTGCTACGAACAAAAATTTTAGGAATAAGTTGCTTACCTTGTGCCGTGCCAGCGGTTTGGGTACTTTCCTGCCAATATTTTTGAACGCCCTTTTTTAATTCAAGTTGCTGAAAATCTTTAAAATCGAGGGTCGTAGGTGTACGATATTCAAAATCACCAATTTTAGTAACAAATTGATAGGTATTGGTGAGGGGATTATAAATAATTTCTTTTTTTAAATTGGAAGGCGGCCTTAAAAACAGCGGACTTTGGGTCAAACTGTCGAGATAAGGGTTCCCGGTAGTTTCGGCAAAAGGGTAAAGCAAATGCAGGTGTGTGCTGTCCGCAGTAATTTTTTTACCGGAAATAATTTGCTGGGCTTTAAGGTTGCCCAAGGGTAGCTCAACTAAAACAAGCAAAAAGACACACAGTAGTGTTCCGAAAAAGTATTTCTGTAATTCCCTCAACTTCTCTATATTACCAATTAAGATTGCATGATTAAAGAATCTTCAGTGCTTCTTTTATTAAAGCCTCAACACTTTCCACAGCCGTTTGTTTCATTACCTTTTCAATGGCTTTGGATGCAACGGATTTATTGAAGCCCAAAATCAGTAAACCTGATAACGCTTCATCTTTTAATGTATTGTGTGAAAAATCGACTTTGTCGCCCGTAATGCCCGCTTTTAGGAGTTTGTCTTTTAAATCAACAACAATACGCTGGGCCGTTTTTCCCCCAATGCCCTTCACACTCTGCAATACACCTGCGTCTCCGGAGGTAATGGCACTAAAAGCCTCGTCGGTAGTGAGCGATGACAATACAAGCCGTGCCGTACTGGCTCCCACGCCCGAAACACTTATCAATGCCCGGAACAGTTTTCTTTCGTTGTCATCTGCAAAACCATAAAAGATTTGGGCATCCTCGCGTACCACAAAATGAACAAAAAGCTTAATCGCTTCCTTGTCCTTAATTTTTCCAAATGTATTTAACGAAATATTGACAACATAGCCAATACCTTGATTATCAATAATAACCCGGGTAGGTGATTTCTCTACTAACTTTCCACTGATATAATCGTACATGAGGCTTAAGGCTTTCTGTTTGCAAAAGGCTAAAAATACAAAAATACAATTTATCCTTTAGGCCGGCCATTGAGGCCCGAATTTGATGAAATAATATTTTATGACTACCGAAAGCTTTATTTTGGGTGGCTGCGGTTGCTGCGCTGATGCCCCCGCCAACCTCACCGGG
>CAJXKB010000033.1 GCA_913055825.1 uncultured Bacteroidota bacterium | reverse complement strand
ATCGGGACGAGGGGAAGTAAATTGGCGCTGTATCAGGCACGAAAAACACAAGTCGAATTAAAAAAATATTTTCCTGAATTAGAAGTTGAACTGGAAGTTATCCATACCAAAGGTGATAAAGTCCTGGATGTAGCTTTATCAAAAATAGGTGACAAAGGATTGTTTACCAAAGAGATAGAACAAGCCTTACTGGAGGGCCGTATCGACCTTGCCGTGCACAGCATGAAAGACCTGCCGACCGTTTTCCCTGAAAACCTGAAATTGGGTGCCGTGCTGGAAAGGGGTGAAGCCCGTGATGCACTGGTAAGTAACGGAAACAGGAAATTAAGCGAACTGACCGAAAAAGATGTGATTGCCACTTCAAGTGTACGACGCAGGGCACAGTTATTAAAACTCAATCCTGATTTTAACATCGTCGATATCCGCGGCAATGTTGATACACGCTTGAAAAAATGGCGGTCGGGGTACTGTACGGCCATGATTATGGCCTCAGCCGGCCTGCAACGCCTGGGACTCGACGATGCCATCAGCGAAATTGTAGCTGTCGAACAAATGATTCCGGCACCGGCACAAGGTATCATTGCTATCGAAAGTCGTGAAGATGATGCATTTATTGATGAATTATTACAAAAAATTAATCATCGCGACAGCTGGATAAAAGGCCGTGCCGAATATGCTTTTCTCGAAGCCCTCGAAGGTGGATGCCAGGTACCCATTGGCTGTATTTCGGAAGTCCACGGCGATGAATTCAGTATTCAGGGTGTTGTTTTGTCACCCAACGGACAAAAATCCATTACAGGCGAACTACAAAGTCCTGCCAATAAAGCTATTGAAACTGCTAAAAAACTGGCCACTTCATTTCTCGAAAAAGGAGCCCATCAAATCATTGGAGACATTGAACGTTTCTAAAAAACATATTGTCCCTGAGGTTTCTGTTATTACCACACAGCCTGTTGAACAAGCCCAAAAATTAAAGCAGGCACTTGAAGGGCAGAATATTGCGTTTTACAGCATGCCCATGATCCGGACTGAAGCATACAAAATGAATGATTCCATCCGGAACACACTGAAAAAATTAAACAGATACTCACACCTTATTTTCACCAGTAAAAACGGAGTGAACGCATTTTTTCAGCTACTCAATGAAGCCGGGGTTTCTTTTCCTGAAAATATAAAGACGGCTGTCATTGGACAAACTACGGCATCAACCCTTAAAAAATTACATCGCAAAGCTGATTTTGTAAATCCAGGACAAACTTCTGTCGAATTTCTGGATGCTTTGCAAAACGGGCTCATCAACAAAAAAGATAAAGTACTGATGGCGTTGGGCAATCTGGCCCCGACCCGGATGCAGGAACAATTATCAAAAATTACAACTGTTGACCGCCTCAACGTTTATCAAACGATCGGTTTAACCGATTATGATGATAAGATGATGCAAAATATCCGTGATGACCGTTACGGACTGCTGGTGTTTTCGAGCCCGTCGGCTTTTCAAAATTTTTACCAATTTTATAAAATCGAAAAATCAATAGCCCCGTTGCGTATCGTTTCCATAGGTAAAATCACAACGCAGGCCATTCAAAATATTACCGGGGCTCAGATTTATACCGCCCGTGAAGCGGGAGTCTCAGGCCTTAAAAATGAAATTATTCACTATTTTAAAAACAAAATCAAATGAGCTTTCCATTGACAAGATTAAGAAGGTTGCGCCAGAATCCCGTATTGCGCGACATGGTAACCGAAACCAAAGTAACCGTTGACGACCTGATTATGCCGTTGTTTGCCTGCCCGGGTACTAACGTGAAAAATCCAATCAAATCCATGCCCGGCAATTTCCAAATGTCGATTGATGTGCTGGTTGAAGAGTGTAAATCGTTGATGGATGTGGGTATTCGCGCCATTATCCTGTTTGGTATTCCTGAAGAAAAAGATGATACCGGAATGATTGCCGCCCATGATGATGCCATTATCCCACGTGCGATTGACGCTATCAAAAAAGAAGTGCCCGGTATGTTCGTCATTGCCGATGTGTGTAACTGCGAATACACTACCCATGGCCATTGTGGTGTGGTAGTCGATGGTGATGTGGACAACGATTTGACTTTCAATTCATTGGTTGCTCAATCTATCACTTTTGCCAAACATGGTGTCGATATGGTAGCGCCAAGCGATATGATGGACGGCCGTGTGTTGAAAATAAGGCAGGGACTGGATGCTGAAGGTTATTACATGATGCCTATTCTGGCTTATTCGGCAAAATATGCATCCGCTTTTTACGGACCTTTCCGCGATGCCGCCGAAAGCGCCCCTCAGTTTGGTGACCGGCGTTCGTATCAAATGAATCCGGCCAACACCAACGAAGCAATCCGTGAGCTGGAGTTTGATGTGGCCGAAGGGGCTGACATCATCATGGTAAAACCGGCTTTGAGTTACCTCGATGTCATTCAGCGTGCCAAAGAACGTTTTAATATGCCCATTGCCGCCTACAATGTGAGTGGCGAATTTGCCATGGTGAAAGCGGCTGCAGAAAAGGGATGGATTGATGAAGACCGGATTGTGAAAGAAATCCTGACATCCATAAAACGGGCGGGTACGGATATGATCCTGACCTATCATGCTAAACATTTTGCAGAGAAATTGCAATAAGAAATTCTTTTTCCGGTCATTTTGAGCGTATGGAAAAATCTTTGGTTTTTGCGCTCATTAGGATTACAAATCCGAATCAGCAGAGCGTTCTTTGCTTTTCTCTAAATGATAAAAACAATTCATTAACATGAACAATACCAATAGTATACGCGAATATCAAAGAGCAGTAAAAAGTATTCCCGGCGGAGTGAATTCACCTGTAAGGGCGTTTAAAAGTGTAGGCATGCCACCGGTGCTCATCGACCGTGCCAAAGGCTCAAAAATTTGGGATATTGACGGCAACGAATACATCGACTTTGTCTCTTCGTGGGGACCCATGATTTTGGGGCATGCCAGGGAAGAAATAGTTGAAGCCATTCGAAAAACAGCCGAAAAAGGCACCTCCTTCGGAGCACCTACCATGCTGGAAACACAAATGGCCGAGCTCATTGTAGAAATGATGCCTTCCGTAGAAAGTGTTCGTATGGTAAATTCGGGAACCGAAGCCACCATGAGTGCCCTGCGATTGGCAAGAGGGTTTACAAAACGTGACAAGGTAATTAAATTCGCAGGAAATTATCATGGTCATGCCGACAGTTTTCTCATCAATGCCGGTTCCGGGGCCATGACGTTTGGCGTTCCCAACAGTCCGGGAGTAACCAAGGCCACAGCGGCTGACACGCTGGTTGCGCCCTACAACGATCTGCAGGCTGTGGCTGACCTGTTTACAGCTCATGCCGATGAGATTGCTGCTGTGATTGTTGAACCCGCTGCCGCCAACATGGGGCTGGTACTGCCACAAGAAGGTTTTTTACAAGGGCTAAGGGAACTCACCCAAAAACATGGCGCCTTGCTGATTTTTGATGAAGTGATCACCGGATTTCGTCTCGCACGAGGCGGTGCCCAGGAACTTTATGGCATTATGCCCGATCTGACAACTATGGGAAAAATTATCGGTGGCGGTTTGCCTGTAGGAGCCTATGGCGGACGAAAAGATATTATGGAAAAACTGGCTCCGGCCGGCCCTGTATATCAGGCAGGAACCCTTTCGGGAAACCCGCTGGCGATGGCTGCAGGCATCACGGCTTTGACCATTCTGAACGAAAATCATGAAATTTATTCAGCTCTTGATAAAAAAGGTCAACAACTGGCTGCCGGTTTCCGGAAAAATATCGCTGAAACCGGTGTAAAAGCTATTGTGAATCAACTCGGTTCGTTGTTGACCGTCTTTTTTACCAATGCCGATCAGGTAACTTCGTATCAGGAAGCAGCACAATGCGATACGGAACAATTTGCCCGTTATTTTAAGCTTTCGCTTGAAAACGGGATTTATCTGGCCCCTTCACAGTTTGAATGTGCTTTTGTGTCGGAAGCCCATTCGGAAGATGATCTTAATAAAACTATTGCAGCCAACCGTTCAGCATTGCAACAACTAACTGATTTATAAAATAAAGGATATGCATTCGGTATTTATTGATACACTCAAAGGAAAAGCCACCTCACGACCGCCGGTTTGGTATATGAGGCAGGCAGGCAGGGTTTTGCCTTCTTACCTTAATTTAAAAGAAAAACATTCATTTTGGGAAATGATGAAAAGTCCGGAGCTGGCAGCAAAAGTAACGCTCCTGCCGGTGTACGATTTGGGTGTGGATGCAGCTATCTTGTTTTCGGATATTCTGGTTATTCCTTACGCCATGGGTATGGGACTCGATTTTACGGCCAACGGGCCGGTTTTTGAAAAACCCATCCGGTTGATTGACAAACCTTTAGATGCTTTGCATCCCAATCCCGACAACTTAAATTATATCTATTCAGCCATTGATGAAATTTTAAATAAACGCCCTGCCAACACGCCGCTGATTGGCTTTTGCGGTGCCCCGCTTACGGTGCTCAGCTTTATGATTCAGGGATTGGGAAGTCGTTCCGATTTTTCGGATGCGGTAAAATGGATGTTTGCTCATAAACAGGAACTGAAAAAACTGGTTGAAGAAGTTACCGAACTCACATTGATTTATGTTAAAAATCAAATCAGGCATGGTATTGATGCTTTTCAGTTGTTTGAAACGAACGCCGGATTGATCCCCAACGATTTTTATGCAGAAGTTTTTTTGCCTTCGGTGGAAAAGATTGCACAAGCCGTACGAGAGGAAGCTGTTCCGTTTATCTTTTTCCCGAAAGGAATCGGCAACGGATTGGAAATGATAAGTCCGGCTCATGCTGATTTTTTAAGTATCGATTGGCTTACGCCGATGGAACTAGCCCGGAAAATACTGGACCCCAAAATCGGGCTACAGGGAAATTTGGATCCCCGGTTGTTGTTTGCATCGCAAGCAGCCATCGAAACCGAATTAAAAAAACATCTTGCCTTCGGACGAAAACATCAAAACTGGATTTTCAACCTGGGACACGGTTTTCTTCCGGGAACACCTTTTGATAATGCCCGTTTTGTTACCGACTGGGTGAAAAATCAGGAATGGAGATGATATAAAAATGAACCGTCCAGGCGTGAGATAATAAAAATCTATCAAAGCAACACATAGAAAACAATGAATCTGGAATTATTTAAAAAATACAACAAACCGGGCCCGCGCTATACCAGCTATCCTCCCGCTACCTTTTTTCAGGGAGGGTTTACTCCGGAGAAATACACCGAACAAATCATCCGTTCGAACAACGACCTGCCTCAAAACATGTCGTTTTATGTGCACATTCCGTTTTGTCCGCGACTTTGCCATTTCTGTGGATGCACAACCGGTATTTCCCAAAAGGAAGAGGTTATCCGGCGTTATGTGGATGCTGTGATTACTGAAATTGAAAATGTCGCAAAGTATTTGGATAAGAATCGCAAAGTCAGTCAGATACATTGGGGTGGCGGAACTCCCAACTCCATCAATCCTGACTATGTGGAAGAGATTATGAATACCTTTAAAAAGCATTTCGACTTTATCGACAAGCCTGAAATTGCCATGGAATGTCATCCGGCGTACCTCGAATATGAAGACATAGACCGGTTGGCTGCCAGCGGATTTAACCGCCTGAGTTTGGGTGTTCAGGATTTTCATAACGATGTCTTAAAAACCGTAAACCGTGCTCCCTCAAAACATCCTGTAAAAGAGTTGGTAGCCTATTTAAAAGACAAAGGATTCAGAGGGGTAAATCTCGATTTAATTTACGGGCTTCCCGGACAAACAAAAGAAAGTTTTGCCGAAAACATTCGAAAAACCATCGAAATTTCTCCCGACCGCATAGCCACCTTTTCGTATGCCCATGTGCCCTGGGTAAAAGCAGCACAAAAAATCCTTGAAAAACGCGGACTTCCAACACCTGACGAAAAACTAAAGATGTTTGAAACCGGTTTGAATATGCTTACCGAAGCAGGTTATGTAGCCATTGGTATGGACCATTATGCCAAAGCCGACGACGATTTGGCTATTGCCTTGAAAAACAAAAGGCTTCACCGCAATTTTCAGGGATATGCCACGCGCGAAACTACCGGTCAGGTGTATGGTTTCGGAAGTTCATCCATTACCCAGCTTTGGGGCGGATATGTTCAAAACGTGAAAACTTCGCAGCAATATGTGGAACAAATCGAAGCCAACGGACTGGCTCCCGACCGTTTTTACCTTGAGCGTGAAAATGATATGGTCATTCGCGAAGTTATCACCGAAATAATGTGTAACGGCCATCTCGATTTTAATGAGATTGGTGCCGGTTTTCACAAAACTGCTGATGAAATACGTGAAATTGTAGAATTTTCGCCGGATAAACTTCAAATGTTTATGGATGATGGTTTAGTAAGCATCGATGGCGAAGTTGTACGTGTGCACAAAGAAGGATTTTTTGTTGTGCGTAACATCGCCATGGCTTTCGACCCCATGTTGAAAACCTCGGATGCCATGTACTCGAAAACAATTTAAACGAACGGCTTATTTCATGGGTTTTGTACTTTTGGACGATAATACAAAACAATGTACAAACTTCTATTAAATACCCACATTTGGACCAGCGTGCTGTTTCTGATTGTTTCGCTGGTTTTGTGTATGATGGTAGTGCGCGGGTTTATCAAACACAAGCCCTACACCCGCACACTGGTTTATTTGGAAAATGCCTTTATTATTTTGCTTTATTTGGGTCTGGTGCTGGGATTTATCTTGTATTTCTTTATGGAGCCTGCCAACAAATACGAAATACATTCCATGGAACAGGTCAACCACATTTTATCCCTTCGTTTTTGGTCGGTTGAGCATTTCAGTGTAATGTTATTTGCCCTTATTTTGGCACAAATCGGGAAGGTCTTCACCAGCAAATCCATTGGCGATCATGCCAAATTTCGCTATGCGCTCATTTATTACGGCTCTGCTACCCTCGCTACACTAATTTCCCTTTCGTTCTACATGGCTTACAAATAATTGCACTTCTAACATGTCCCTAATTACAAACTAATCAACACATTATCAATTGCCATTAATCAATCGGCCAGTTTAATCATTTAACCGCAGTACTACCAAAAAGGCCTGTTGTGGCACTTCCACATTACCTACCTGGCGCATTCGTTTTTTGCCTTTTTTCTGTTTTTCAAGCAGCTTACGCTTACGCGTGATATCGCCCCCATAACATTTGGCTGTTACGTCTTTCCGTACGGCTTTGATGGTTTCGCGTGCAATGATTTTGGCACCAATGGCTGCCTGCACGGCAATGTCGAATTGCTGGCGCGGAATCAGGTCTTTTAACTTGACGCAAATCCGACGACCGAATGCGTATGCATTATCCTGATGGATTAATGTTGATAAAGCATCAACCGATTCACCGTTGAGCAGAATATCCAGTTTTACCAATTTTGCCGGGCGATAACCCGAAATATGGTAATCGAAAGAGGCATAACCTTTTGAAATACTTTTAAGTTTATCATAAAAGTCAAATACAATTTCACCCAAAGGCATATCTACTGTTAATTCGACCCGGCTGGTAGTCAGGTAAACCTGATTTTTAAGTTCGCCACGTTTGTCGAGGCATAATTTAATAATAGGGCCAATGTATTCGGTTCGGGTAATGATTTGGGCTTTTATAAAAGGCTCTTCAATGTGATCGATATATTTTTGTTCGGGTAAACCCGAAGGGTTGTGTACTTCGATAATTTCTTTTTTGTTGGTTACAACACGGTACGACACATTGGGCATCGTGGTAATCACGCTCATGTCGAATTCGCGGTCGAGGCGCTCCTGGATAATCTCCATGTGCAAAAGTCCCAGGAACCCGCAACGGAAACCAAATCCCAGGGCCATTGACGATTCGGGCTCAAATGTGAGCGAAGCATCATTAAGTTGTAATTTTCCAATGGCCGCACGGAGTTCTTCATAGTCTTCCGCATCGGTGGGATAAATACCGGCAAACACCATTGGTTTTACATCTTCAAACCCACCAATAATGTCACGACACGGGTGTTCAACATGTGTGATTGTATCTCCCACTTTTACTTCGCGTGCAGTTTTAATTCCTGAAATAATATAACCCACATCGCCTGTTTTTAACACCTGACGGGGCTCCTGTTTTAAACGTAAAACGCCTATTTCATCGGCATTATATTCTTTCTCGGTATTTACAAATTTTACCCTGTCGCCTTTGCGAATCTCACCATTGAAAATCCTGAAATAGGCAATAATTCCGCGAAAAGGATTAAAAACCGAATCAAAAATCAAAGCTTGCAGTGGCGCTTCCGGTTTACCTTTTGGCGAAGGTATTTTGTTTATAATGGCATTCAGAATTTTATCCACCCCATAACCCGTTTTTCCACTCGCTTCAATGATGTCTTCATAATCGCATCCCAGCATGTCCACAATCTGGTCTTTCACTTCATCGGGCATGGCGTTGTCCAAATCCATTTTGTTCAGTACGGGAATGACTTCCAAATCGTGTTCAATAGCGAGGTATAGGTTTGAAATGGTTTGTGCCTGAATGCCTTGTGTTGCATCAACCACCAGCAAAGCACCTTCACAGGCAGCGATAGACCGTGAAACCTCGTAGGAAAAGTCCACATGTCCGGGGGTATCAATCAGGTTGAGGACATATTTTTTTTTGTCCTGCATATAGTCCATTTGGATGGCGTGGCTTTTAATTGTAATTCCACGCTCACGTTCCAATTCCATATCATCAAGTACCTGTGCCTGGGCATCTCGTTCAGAGACCGTATCTGTAAATTCAAGCAAGCGGTCGGCCAGTGTACTTTTTCCGTGGTCGATATGGGCAATGATGCAAAAATTCCTGATGTTTTCCATAGGCTGCAAAGGTAAAAAATATACCCTTTGTGGAAACAAGTGATCATGGGTTTCGGCCGGCAGCTAATTTTGTTGGAAGAGCGATTCCGTATTTCAAATTATGGTTTAAACCTGGAATTCCCGATGGCCTTTTCCGCTTTCAATCGGGTAATGACCCTTATAAACGTTTCCGAGGTAACCATCGATGGCAATTTTATCGCCCACCCTGAAAGTATCTTTGTTTAGGCGGCAATATTTTTTTTCCTCAAACACCAATAATCCGGTACAACTAACCACCGAAGTTTTTCCAAGCCTGACTGCAGTAACTGCCGCGTGCGATGTGGCACCCCCTTTAGCCGTCAGCAAGCCATCGGTTTCGAAAATCATTCCAATATCGTCGGGAACGGTATCAGGGCGTACCAAAACAACGGGTTCACCCGGAAACTCATTATGTAATTGGTTAATATCGTCCATATCGATGGCCACACGCCCGTTAAGTGCGCCTCCTCCAATGCCGATACCGCGGCCGGAGAGTTTCATCTTGTTTTTAGCCCCTGTAAAGCGATGTACGGTTCCAAAAGATGCCATATCCATGTCGCGAATCTGGAGTATGTATAGATCTTTGGGATTTTCCGATTCAAATGTAAATTCAATTTCCTGCGGGTTATAACCTAAATCTTCAGTGAGTTCAACAGCTATGCCATGCAGGCGTTTATACAAATCGGGATACATTTCTTCCAGGGAGACCATGTTTTCACGTTGCCCGTTCAATTGCGATTTGCTTACGGGATAAGGTTTTACCAAACCGGCTACGATGTCTTCCCCCTGGCTTCGGAATGTGAAATCGCCATAAAGGTGAACCCCTTGTCGCTGGTTTTTGGGGTTTTGCGTAAAAATAACGCCACTACCCGAACTGCTTTTTTTATTGCCGAAAATCATTTTCTGGACAATAACGGCAGTTCCCCATTCGTCGGCAATTTGCAAATGTTCGCGATACACGATGGCCCTCTCTGACGACCATGATTCAAAAACCAAATTGATAGTTGTGGTGAGTTGTTTAAACACGTTTTCTTCAAAATATATGTTTGATTCAGTAAGCTTTTGTTTGTAAGCAAAAGCCAGTTCACGCATAATGCGTGGTGGAAAGTCGCCTTTTTGGTCAATTTTATACCGAACTTTAAAGTGATTGATAATTTCGTCAAACTCGTCGCGCGTAAGGCCATATGCCATTCCCCAGCTTTGCAAAAGCCGCCGGTACGAATCCCATGCCGACCACTCAAAACCGGGTGTTTTACTCAGGTTTTCGGTAATTTCATCATTCATCCCTACATTTAACAGTGTGTCCATTGCCCCGGGCATTGAGATGGCAGTACCCGAGCGTACCGAGAGTAACAATGGGTTTTTAGGGTTTCCAAATTGCATCCCCGACGATTTTTCCACCAGCGCTAGATGACGTTTTATTAAATCGTAAAATTCTTTACGCAATTCAGGTTGGCTCATAATTGCTTGATGGCGCCGGAACGCTTCAGTGGTCAGTACAAACCCGGGAGGTACCGGAAATTTAGCCATGCGTAATATTTTCAAATGATAAGCTTTTGAACCCAAAAACACCTGATTGTCGAGACTGGGGTTCGACTTTGCAAGGCGGGCAACAATCAAATCGGAGTTGTACGACATAATTTCCCTGATCATGTCAGGAGACAGGTTATCAGCCATTTTACGAAGTGACTCAAGGATTTTTAAAATGAAATTATCCAACGGTTGCATGAGAAAAGCCTCGGCAATGGTATCGCGATAAAACTCTTCCGAAACCCTGTTGATAAGCTCTTCACGTTTTTTGTCGCTCAGCTTTTTTTCTTTATCAAATAATTGGGGTACAATGGTCTGTAAAGGAATATCGTAGGTTTTCAGGAAATATTTCACCAGGGTTTTTTTTACATTATCTGCCACAAACTGAAAGATATTAATGTATTGATCAAAGGAAAAACTTTGCGAAGCCAGGCTGTATTTCAACATAAGCAAATTGGAATTAAAACTTTGGTTCGTAATTCCGTCCAAGGCAAGTCCTTCGCGAAAGTAATCAAGGATACCGTAAATTTCGCTAAGGGTACGTGCCGAGATATAATTTAAATTGATGTTATCCACCACTTTTTCCATCAGGCGGGTAGCTACTTTCTCCAAGCGAAAGGTTAGTCCCAATGCTTCAAATTTAGGTTCGCGATAAACGCCGTACATCGAAGGAATACCAATGGCAATATGGCGTTTATGATAGATGTTTTCCCAGCTTTGGCTCGGCTTTGGATTGAAAATTATTTCCTTCAAATGATTCATAAAGCTGTAAATCAGCTTCAGCGATTGCTCAATATTGTTGGCTTCTAAAGCTTTTTGTAAATGATTAATTTTTTCATCGGGGATGTATGAATAGCGTTTCAGCAAACGTACAATGTCAACGGTTTCAAATGAATATTTTTCTTTCAAAAAGGCATATAAATTACGGATGTCGCGCAGACGTTCCATATCCTGCTCGTTGTTTCCCGGCAATTTATCCAGCAAGGCCTCAAAAGGGGCTTCTTCCATGGAAAGTAAATTATCTGATGTGCATTTTGCCAAATCACACAACTGCTTCACCATTTGATGAATGGGAGCGAACCAGGGGCCATCAATCCGGATTGTGTCATAAACATTTTGCGGAAGCATGTCTTTAAGAGCCTCCAGCTTGCCATCACACCAAAAAGTAAAAATCCTACGAGTCAGCTCGATAAGGGTGTTGTTGCTTTCGGTATGTACTTGTTTTCGCAGAAAATGAATCAGCTTGTCCTCACGTTTCGAAATTTCGTCCATGGTAGTAGTCACTTTCCGGATATCGCCCTCGGCTCCTATTTCGTTAAAATAAACCGGAAAGATCCGCGTAAGCTGTTTTACCTTTTTATAGAATGGAGCAATGTTTGAATTGAGGATTTTTGTGATTTCTCGTTGAAAAAGGTCGGTGTCACTGATAAAAATACCGCCGAGTTTTAGGTTCACAATCAATGCCGATAACAGTTTTTCCATTTCCGATTGTGAATATTCAATCAATTCGAGCCATACCCTAATATTTTTGATGTGGTTCTCGTTTATGTGTAGTTGCCAGTCTTCGTTTACATAAACTATTCCCGGTGTTTCAAAACCAAAGTCGATGAGTTTGTTTTCCATATGCCTGATGAGTGCTTTCTCTTCGCTTTGATCGATGTCCACTACTTTTTTGCCCACAGTAAGGAAAATATCGAGTACCGACGAAGCATGTTCGCCCTTTAATCCTTCTGCATAAGCAAATACCTGATCGATAAATGCTTTCATATGATCTACCTCAATTTCTTCCATGGTTTGAATCAGCATCTTGTTTAATTTCCATATTAAGCGTTCCCTGTGATCCTGCATGCCTTTTAAATTGAGCAGATAAAACACGAAATAAAATTTCTCGATAAATGAAGGAAGTATATCAATACTTTGGGCAAAACGTTCGGCAAGATGATCATAATCGGGGACTTGATTAATGAGGGCTTCCCACGATGAGATAGTTTTCAGCTGTTTTCGCAACCCTGAAAAATAGGGCTTCCCAATTTGTGAAATAACCAGGCTGGGTTCTACCTTTTGAATGGCGATATTCCGGTTCAGCCAGTTTTCTACCTCGCTGTCTTCTTCCCAAAAGTCAATATTGGCACGGTAGATATCTTTTGTGAGTTGAAAGGCTTTTTCTTTAAATACAGGGTCTGCGGCTTGTTCTTTCAGGTACCTTTTGAAGTATTTCGAGGCTTCGATATAAGCTGTTTTATTTTTCTCAAATGCCTGTTGAAGGTTTTTACAGCAGGTGGAAATGGTATGTTGGAAATCCCTCTCTTCGAGGTAAAGTTTTTGAGAAAACTCAAGCAGGGTCCGCAGCAAAAAAACTTTTAAGGTTACATCTGCTTTTTCATCATTTAACAGATGATTTAACAAAGAAAGCGGAATTTCAAATGCTTTTTCGGCATTTTCCAGTTTCACATAAAACCAAAAATCTGTAATCAGGATTTTCCGTAACTCTTCCACCACAAATTTTTTATTGGAAAACGGGTGCTGATATTCAATAATGCAATCGTTTGCGCGTTTGTGAATTCCGAAGTACTTTTTTGATAAGTTTATAAACCATTGATAATCAGGTGGTATTTTTATATCTTTATAACGAGTTTCTTCCAGGTTAGCTTCAAGTGCTTTGGATATGAATTTTTTTTTCATGTTGTAATTTATCTCTTGTATTTGGAATATCTATTATATTTATTTTTGCAACCATAAAATATGATAGCAAAGTTAAGGCTTATTGTTTAAGGACGTATAAAGAAATTAAAATCTATATAACCATGACAAAAATTAAAATTGGTATTAACGGATTCGGACGAATCGGGAGAAATGTATTCAAAATTGCTCTTGAAAGAGAGAATATGGAGATCATTGGTATCAATGATTTGACTGACACCAAAACCCTGGCGCATTTATTGAAATATGATTCTACACAGGGAAAATTTAATGGTTCGGTTCAGCACGATGATGATAACCTTATTGTAAATGGTGTATCGGTCCCGGTTACGGCAGAACGTTCCCCCATCGAAATTAAATGGGCGCAAACGCCTGATATAGTTGTGGAATCGACTGGTATTTTTCGTCAGAAAGAGAGCAACAAAGGTGGTTATGGCGATCACCTGAAAAATGGGGCTAAAAAAGTGGTTTTAACGGTTCCTGCCAAAGACAAGATTGATAATATGATTGTGATGGGGGTAAACGAAAATGACCTTCGCGACGAAGATGAATGTGTTTCCAATGCCAGTTGTACAACCAACTGCCTTGCACCCATTGCAAAGGTTTTGAACGACAGCTTTGGTATTGAGAACGGTTTAATGACAACAATTCATTCATATACCAACGATCAGCGTATTTTGGACGCTCCCCATTCTGATTTAAGAAGGGCCCGTTCAGCTGCTGTTTCACAAATTCCGACTACTACCGGTGCTGCTATTGCAGTAGGCAAGGTTATCCCCGAATTGAATGGGAAATTGGACGGAATGTCGGTACGTGTACCTACGCCCACCGGCTCATTGGTTGATTTGGTTGCCAACTTGAAAACCGAAGTTACAGCAGACGAAATTAATGCAGCCATGAAAGAAGCTGCCGAAGGTCCCATGAAAGGTGTTTTGGAATATTGTGAAGATCCTATTGTTTCTGTGGATGTTATTCATAATAGCCACTCATCCATTTATGACTCTCAGGCGCTGATGGTTCAGGGCAAAACAGTAAAAATACTTTCGTGGTACGACAACGAGTGGGGCTATTCATCCCGCGTTGTTGACCTTATTGAGAAAATGTTGGGATAATTTAACAAGACAAGGTTTTTCATAGGTTTTGAGGTTAATATTTGTGAATTATTTTGTGAAGCCGTCCGAAAGGGCGGCTTTTTTTGATGTTTAATCGGTATTAACTGAATAAACAAAAAGCATCGGCAATTTGCCGATGCTTTTTGTTTTAAAAATATTATTCAAATTATTTTTTACGGGCGACCTCCACTTCTTCATATCCTTCAATGAAGTCACCTACTTTAATGTCGTTATAATTTGCGATGTTCAGCCCGCATTCGTAACCACTGGATACCTCTTTCACGTCATCTTTAAATCGTTTCAGCGAACCCAGCTTTCCTGTGTACACAACAATGCCATCACGAATAAGACGGATTTTAGTGTTTCTGTTGATTTTACCATCTAATACATAACAACCTGCAATGGTACCTACTTTAGTGATTTTGAAAGTTTCCCTTACTTCCACATTGCAAGTAATTTTTTCTTCCATTTTTGGTGCGAGCATTCCTTCGATGGCTGCTGCAATTTCTTCGGTAGCCTTATAAATAACCGAATAAAGTCGAATATCAATTTGTTCCAATTCAGCTAACTTACGTGCCTGTGGCATAGGCCTTACCTGGAATCCAATGATAATGGCATCGGAAGCCGAGGCCAGCAAAATATCCGACTCGGTAATGGCTCCTACTGCTTTGTGTATAATATTAACCTGGACTTCAGGTGTTGAAAGTTTCAATAAAGCATCTCCCAGCGCTTCAATTGATCCGTCCACATCACCTTTGACAATAATGTTTAATTCTTTGAAATCGCCGATGGCAATGCGGCGTCCTATTTCATCCAGTGTTATATGTTTCTGAGAGCGCATATTTTGTTCGCGGATAAGCTGTTGGCGGCGGGTAGCAATGGCTTTGGCTTCTTTTTCATCTTTCATCACGTTGAAGATATCACCAGCTTGGGGAGCGCCGTTAAGACCTAACAAAAGTACCGGTTGCGAAGGTCCTGCCGAATTCACAGTTTTTGCCCTTTCGTTAAACATGGCTTTTACACGTCCGAAAATAGGGCCGGCAATCAGTAAATCCCCTTTTCTTATTGTTCCGTCCTGAACCAAAATAGTAGCTACGTAACCACGGCCTTTGTCCAGAGCGGCTTCTATTACTGTTCCTTTTCCCGGTTTGTCAGCATTGGCCTTCAATTCCAGCATTTCAGCTTCAAGTAATACTTTTTCAAGTAATTCGTTAATCCCTTGTCCTGTAATAGCAGAAACTTCCTGTGACTGATATTTACCACCCCAGTCTTCCACCAGGATATTCATAGCGGCTAATTGTTCTTTAATGTGTTCTACATTGGAAGTTGGTTTATCCACTTTATTGAGCGCGAAAACTATGGGAACACCGGCAGCTTGTGCATGGTTTATTGCTTCCTTTGTTTGGGGCATCACATTGTCGTCGGTAGCGATAACAATAATAGCTATATCAGTAACTTTAGCACCACGTGCACGCATGGCGGTAAAAGCTTCATGTCCCGGCGTGTCAAGAAAAGTAATACTTTTTCCCGATTCGGTTACAACTTCATAAGCACCGATGTGCTGTGTAATACCACCGGCTTCACCGGCCACCACGTTTGCTTTTCGAATGTAGTCCAGCAATTTGGTTTTCCCATGGTCAACATGGCCCATAACGGTAACAATAGGTGCCCGACTGACTAATTTGGCCGGATCGTCTTCCTCTTCTTCCACATCTAACACCTCGTGATCTTCCACATCTACAAATTTCACATGAAAACCATATTCTTCGGCTACCACTGCAATGGTTTCAGCATCGAGACGCTGATTTATTGAAACAAACAGTCCTAATTGCATACATGTTTTGATGATTTCATTCACATTTACATCCATCATGTTTGCAATTTCATTTGCCGTTAGAAATTCGGTTACTTTTAAGATAGACTGTTCCTGTTCCTGTTTTTTTAATTCTTCTTCATGGGCCTGTGAGATATGACTTCTTTTTTGTCTTCTGTATTTGGATGATTTCGATTTTCCGGTGGGCGACAAACGGGCAAGTGTTTCTTTGATTTGTTTTTGTATTTCTTCTTCCGTAGGCTCATGTTTTACCGGATGTGTGTGAACGTTTTTGCGCTTTCCCCTGGTTTTTCCATTCTGTGGTTTTTTATGTTGCTGTGTTGAGTTGGCATCAGAAACCTTGCGGTCGGGACGAATGCGACGTCGTTTTTTCTTTCCCTGGACTTTGTCTGAGGAAGAAGCTACCGGTTTTTTCTTGTGCTTGTTTTCGGTTGGCAAAACTATTTTATCCAAAATTTTCGGCCCTGTTAATTTATCAACTTTGGTGGCAATGAAATTATTTTCTTTTACGGTTTCTTCTTTTTCAGCAGTTTTTTTAGCATCAGGTGCCTTTGCTGTTTGCTCTTTTTCCTTGTCCTTGGGAGAGGGCGTTTTTTTGTTTATTTCTTCAGTAGCCGGTTTTTGTTTTTTTGTCTTTCGGCTTTGCCTTTTGCTATTTGTTTCTTTTTTCTTTTCAGCCTTGCTTTTTTTGGCAGGTCTGGTTTTTTGATTAATGCTTGAAAGGTCTATACTTCCTAATACTTTAATTCCCACTTCTGTATCTTTGGAAGCTTCGGAAGTTATTTCGGGATTTGCAGGAGTTTCTTTTTCTTTCGGTTCAGCTTTTTCTTTGGTAGAAGCAATATTTTCAACAACTTCAGGTTGTGGTTTTCCTTCCGGGATTTCTGCTGTCGATGTTTCTTTCTTTTCTTCAGTTTCAATCTTTGATTCTGTTTCTATATGCTGTGGCTTTGCCTGTTTCTTTTCAATATCTTTTTCTTTTTCTTTGGTAAGCGGGGGTTCGGGTGTTGTTTCAGTAACTTCTTTATCTTTTTTTGCTTTTGGTGCTTCTTCTACCAGATTTTCTTCTTTAGGCTCTTCTTTTGCTATGGTTGTGGTTGTTTTCCCATAATCTGCATTTACATTTGTGATGAAGAGGTCGTCAGCAGCTTGAAATTCTTCTTCCCCGGTATCTTCTTTCCCTCCCTTTTCCTTTTTATCAATAGTATCTTCAAGGCTAATGGTTTTTTTACCAATGTACTCAAGGTCTTTTTGATGGGCAATTTCCTTAACCACTTTCTCTGAATGAAACTCATTAACCAGCAAAGCGTACATATCAGGTTCCAGTTTAAAATTAGGTGAGGCCTCAATTTTAAAACCTTTTTTGCCCAAAAATTCAACAATGGTCCCCATCCCCACGTTAAATTCCCTGGCGGCTTTACTTAATCTCACTATTTTTTTTGATCCAGCCATATGGTTTGCCTTTAATATATCTTTTATAATTATTCCCGAAATATACTTATTTATCTTATCAAACAATGATTTATTCAAATTCTGATTTCAAAATACGAATTACTTCCCGGATTGTTTCCTCTTCCAGGTCGGTACGATCAACTAATTCGGCAACATCTAACTCCAAAACACTTTTTGCCGTATCGCAACCTATATTTTTTAGCTCATCTATGATCCACTGATCAATTTCGTCGGAGAAATCCTGTAAAGCAACATCTTCAGTGTCAGAATCCGTATCGCGATACACGTCTATTTCATAACCGGTAAGCAATCCGGCGAGCCTGATATTAAAACCGCCTTTTCCGATAGCGAGTGAAACCTGATCGGGTTTCATATAAACATCAGCACGATGTTTTTCTTCGTCTAAATGGATAGAAGTAATCTTTGCCGGTGACAACGCACGCTGCACATACAAATTTTCGTTAGTTGTAAAGTTAATCACATCAATATTTTCGTTTCGTAACTCGCGGACAATACCGTGGATGCGCGAGCCTTTCATGCCCACACAGGCACCTACCGGGTCAATACGGTCGTCGTACGATTCAACAGCTACCTTAGCCCTTTCGCCGGGAACACGCACAATCTTCTTGATGGTGATTAGGCCATCGTAGATTTCAGGGACTTCCGACTCAAATAAGCGTTCTAAAAAAGTGGGGGAAGTGCGTGACAAAATAATTATGGGATTACTGTTGCGGACTTCTACTTTTAAAACTACTGCACGAATAGTATCTCCTTTTTTAAAATAATCAGAAGGAATTTGTTCTGATTTTGGCAAAATCAATTCAATACCTTCATCGTCAAGCACCAGTATTTCTTTTTTCCAAACCTGGTAAACTTCGCCTGTAACAACTTCGCCTACCTTTTCTTTATATTTTTTGAATACGTTGTCTTTTTCATAGTCCATAATCCGGGAAACAAGATTTTGGCGGATGGAAAGAATTTCGCGCCGGCCAAAATCGGAAAGAAAGATCTGTTCGGAAACTTCCTCTCCTACTTCAAAATCGGGTTCAATTTTAATGGCATCCGAGAAGGCAATCTGTGTATTTGGATCTTCCACTTCACCGTCTTCAACAATTTCGCGATAATGCCATATTTCAAGGTCGCCCCTGTCGATATTCACAATCACGTCAAAGTTGCTGTCCTCACCGTATTTTTTGGTCAGCATGCTATGAAACACATCTTCAATAATGCGCATCATAGTTTCTCTGTCGATATTTTTAAATTCCTTAAATTCCGAGAAGGTATCGACCAAATTAATGTTATCCATTGCTTTGTGTTTTTCCTTTAAAATTTTATTACGGCTTTAGCTTGTTTAATTTCAGACATGGGGATTTGCAGCATTTCCCCCTGAACTATTTTTGTTCTCTTTTTATACTTTTTTTCAATTTCTTCCAACAGCACAATCTGATTCTCGTTTACTTCCTGAAGGATGCCCTTAAGTTGATTCCCGTCATTCAGGTTTATGGATATCAGTTTTCCAATGTGTTTTTTGTATTGGCGAAGCATGGTGAAAGGAAATTCGAGGCCTGACGACAATACTTTTAATGCAAAATCTTCTTTATCACGATCCAATTGATGTTCGATAAAACGACTCAATTCGATACAATGTTCAATGGTAACACCCGAGTCGCTATCAATCACCACGTTGATAACGTTTTCGTTGTTCACCTTTGCATGGACCAAATAGCGATCGGTACCCGCAAGGCCTTGTTCCGCCAACTGTATTATCTCTTTTGTATCAATCATATTTCAATAAAAGAGGGGACTACCTGTCCCCTCAAAATCATTCTTTAGTATCACATCAAGTTGTCCGACCAGGACTCGAACCTGAACCGGCAGAACCAAAATCTGCAGTGCTGCCATTACACCATCGGACAATCGGGCTGCAAATGTACAATTTTTTTTAAAATCACATTCTTATGTTTTAAAATTTCTTAAAATTAAAAGCCGGCCAATAAATTTCTTAAATTCGCTGCCTTAATACGCATATTCAAAATTATTTTAATGGATACTTTTAAGAAACTGAATAACAGGATAGGCTGGGGTGTTTTTGCCATTGCAGCCTTTGTGTTTTTGTCCACCCTTGAGCCTACGGCCAGCTGGTGGGATTGTGGCGAATATATTGCCACGGCTTATAAATTACAGGTAGGACATCCGCCCGGCGCTCCTCTTTTTCAAATGATTGGGCGTTTCTTTTCGCTCTTTGCTTTTGGAAATGTTGCCCATGTGGCCATTATGGTTAACATTATGTCGGCACTGAGCAGTGCTTTTACTGTCCTGTTTTTGTTTTGGACGATTACGATGCTTGCCAGGAAAATTTATATTAGAAAGTCAGGCGATAGTATGACCAAAGGACAAATGTGGGCGGTACTTGGTGCGGGAATGGTAGGTGCACTGGCTTATACTTTTACCGATTCGTTCTGGTTTTCGGCGGTGGAAGGCGAAGTGTATGGCATGTCTTCATTTTTTACCGCATTGACTTTTTGGGCGATTCTTCGATGGGAAGAAGTGGCAGATGAACGTAGCGGCTTTCGCTGGATTTTGCTTATCGCCTACCTTACCGGGCTTGCTATCGGCGTACACTTGCTTAACCTGCTGACCATTCCGGCTATTGTTTATGTGTATTATTATAAAAAATACAAGTTTTCGTGGAAAGGCTTCTTCATCGCAGGACTGGTTGGTATTGGTATTCTCGCAACTGTGATGTACATTATTATTCCACAGGTTGTGAACCTCGCCGGGAAAACCGAATTATTTTTTGTTAATGATTTGGGCTTGCCTTTTAACAGTGGTACTATATTTTATTTCTTGTTACTTATCGGGTTGTTGGTTTATGGGATTTATTATACCCGTAAAAAGGGAAAAGTGGTTTATAACACCATGCTGCTGGCACTTACATTTATACTTATTGGATATTCTTCGTTTTTGATGTTGGTGATAAGGGCAAATGCCGATACGCCCATAAACGAAAATGATCCTAAAGATGCAGTCAGCCTCTTGTCTTATCTTAACCGTGAGCAATATGGCACCTGGCCTTTGTTTTACGGCCAGTATTATAATGCTCCCGAAATAGGACGAACTGATGGAACACCGGTTTATAAACGAGATGATAAAAAAGGAAAATATGTGGTAGTTGACGACCGCAAAGGCACTGTTCCGGTTTATGATCCGCGGTTTGAAACACTGTTTCCCAGAATGTGGAGCAACCAAAAGCCCAGTCATATTAAAATATACAAAAGTGCCGCTTACGGCGGTACCGGCGGAACCCCTATTCGGGTTGACATGGGGAACGGAAAAACGAAAACCATCATTAAGCCCAGCTTTGCCACCAATTTGAAATTCTTTTTTACCTATCAGTTCGACCATATGTACTTAAGGTATTTTTTATGGAATTTTGTGGGTAGGCAAAACAACATTGAAGGCCAGGGGGAAATTAATCACGGCAACTGGATTAGTGGTATCAATTTTATTGATAAAGCCCGTTTGGGCGATCAGGCTAATTTGCCGGCCAGTATGAAAAACCCGGCACGGGCACGTTTTTATTTTCTGCCACTTATATTGGGCTTGCTCGGATTTTTCTTTCAGCTGTCGAAAAGTAAAAAAGATACGTGGGTGGTGAGTGTTTTATTTATAATGACCGGGTTAGCTATTATCGTTTATCTGAATCAAACCCCGATGCAGCCGCGTGAACGGGATTACGCTTATGCGGGTTCGTTTTATGCTTTTGCCATTTGGATCGGCTTCGGGGTGTTGTCACTTTTTGAATGGATCAAAAAACGAACAGGAAAAGGAGTATTGGTGGCCGTTTCGGTTACCCTGATCAGTTTGATACTTGTCCCCGCAAATATGGCTAAAGAAGGCTGGCATTCGCATGACCGTTCCGGTAAATATGCTACCCGCGACTTTGCGCGAATGTACCTTGAATCGTGTGCTCCCAATGCTATTTTGTTTACCAATGGCGATAACGATACTTTTCCGCTGTGGTATGCACAGGAGGTGGAGGGTATTCGCACGGATGTGAGGGTGGTGAATTACATGCTGGCTTCAGGTGCCTGGTACACCGACCAGATGTTTAAACAGGAATATAATTCAGCTCCGTTGCCGTTGACAATTCATGCTTCAAAATATGACCTGGGACTTTTTAATGCACTGCCAGTTTATCCGATGATTAAAGGACAAGTTGCTTTGAGGGATGCCATTGGTTTTATTGCCGATGATGATCCGCGTACTAAAATACCTTTGCAATCGGGTAAGAAAATTGATTATTTGCCAAGCAAAAATTTATATCTGAAAGTGGATTCGGCTGCGGTGGTTCAATCGGGAACCGTAGCACCAAAAAATGCAGGTAAAATTGTTAAAGAAATTCACTGGAAAGTTAAACAGAACTATCTGTACCGCAGTGACTTGATGCTACTTGATTTAATTGCAACAAATAACTGGAAACGACCCATTTATTTTGCCAACCCTTCCAGTGTTAGCAAAGTGCTGAATGTGGACAAATACTGCCACATGGAAGGTATTGTATATCGGTTTAAACCTACCCTGGCTGCTGATTATATTAAAAGGGTAGGGGGTGTGGATGCCGATGATTCTTATAAAATATTGATGGATCCGAAAACGCGCTGGGGTCGTCTCAACGAACCTGATGTAAATGTGGATCGCGAAAGTTTCCGTAATTCAACCATTGCAAAACAGTCGTATATTCGTTTGGCTCAATCGCTTGTGAATCTGCATAGATACGATTCGGCGATAAAAGTGCTTGATAAAGGGCTGTATTTCTTCCCGGGTAATAAGTTTCCCTATGATTATTTTACAACGCATTGGGCATTATTATATTATCAGGCAGGAGCTGTTAAAAAAGGAAATAAACTGGTAAATGCTATTTTTAACCGTTACATGGATGATTTGCGATATTATAACAGCCTTAATGAGCGCTTTGTGCCTTATTATAACGATAATATTCGCGAGGCGTTGGCTTCGTTGCAGCAGTTAGGTCAGATTACCAAAGATTACGGACAAAAGAAACTGTCCAAAAAAATGGAAGATGCTTTTTATAATCAGATCAAAGACATGCGTGCTGTGAAATAATTGTTTTTGTATTTGAATTGTTAATAAAACAACCTGCATGATTTTGCCCCATGCAGGTTGTTTTTTTTCAGTGCCCATAAAAATATTTGACATTTATAATAAAATTTATTTACTTTGTAGAACAGAATACGAATTTAGTCCGGATGGCGAATAAAGATGAAATACGTGATGAACTGGTACAAACCGCGAGAAGCGTGTTTGCGCGTTATGGATTCCGTAAAACCACCATGGAAGATATTGCTCAGGCAGCCGGAAAAGGGAAAAGTACCCTTTATTACTATTTCAAAAATAAAGAGGAGGTTTTTAGGGCAGTGGTTGAATACGAGGGAAACCTGCTTAAGAATGAATTGTTGGATGTGATAAACGATCCAAAACGTGATGCCCGGCAAATTCTCCACGATTATGTCATTATTCGCTGGAAAGGTTTCGATAAGCTGGTTAACCTGTACGAAACCATGAAGAAAGATTTTCTGAATAATTATGAATTTATCCAAAAATACCGGCGTGTTTATGACGATTTGGAGGTGAAATTTATGGATGTCATTCTTCAAAAAGGGATAGCCGACGGCCAATTTAAGATTGCTGAAGAAGATCGCGAAGCAGTGGCTTTTACTATTGTGCTGGCCATGAAGGCACTTGAAATCCCTGTTTTTGCCGAAAATAAATTTGATAACCTCGAAACCCGGCTCAATGCGTTGTTAAACGTTCTTTTTTATGGTATTGTGAATCATAGAAATTAAAATTTTTTATCTGTTTTTCGACTAACAGTCTAAAAAAGTCTATTAGATGAATTGATGAAAATGAAACAATTTGCTGACCATATTATTCGTTTCAGATGGCTGGTAATCGCTTTGGTAAGCCTGCTTTCACTCGGAGCTGTTTATGTTTTAAAAGACGGGATGAGCATTAATTCCGATGTTTCGACATCCCTGCCTGATTCTGATCAGGCTGCCCGTTTATTAAAAGATATTGGCGATGAATTTGGAGGAAATACCATGGGTCTGGTTGGTGTGGAAGCAAAAAACGTGTTAAAACCGGGAGTTATCCGTGACATTGCACGGATTACAGATAGTTTGAAATATGATACATTGGTTTCTTCTGTTGTTAGCCTGACCAATATTATTCATATCCAAGGTGGCGATTTTGGAATTTCCATTGACCCATTGGTAAAGCCGGGGCAATTACCTGAAACTAAAGCTGAACTCGATAGTCTGACAAAAATTGTGTTTGGAAATGACATGTATAAAGGGGTTATTGTTTCAAACGACACGACTATGGCGCTAATTATGTTTACCATTCGTGCAGGGGTTGATGAAAGCAAAGCCGCAAAGTTGCTTCGCAACAAAATTGAAGGGATGCATTTGGATGAACGGCTCTATTTTGCCGGCTCGCCCTATCTTGTTATTGGAATTTCCGACTTAATTGCTCACGATTTAAAACGACTAATTCCCATTAGTTTGCTTGTTATCTTACTTGTCCTGTGGTTAAGTTTCAGGAGTTTTAAAGGTGTTTTTCTTCCGGTATTAACAGCCGGCATGGCAATTCTTTGGACGTTAGCTTCCATGAAAATGCTTGGTTTTGAACTGACCATGATTTCTGATAATATCCCAATTATTTTACTTGCAGTGGGCAGTGCTTACACCATTCATGTGGTTAATCGGGTAGGTATAATGATAGCTGCTGGTCGTAAAAAAGCTGTAGCTGAGGCTGTAAAATTGGTGGCTGTTCCGGTGCTTATGGCTGCACTGACCACTATTGTCGGTTTTTTGTCGTTTGTGCTGGGGGCCTATCTGAAAATGATTCGCGATTTTGGAATTTTTACGGCGCTGGGGGTTATGTTTTCGCTGATATTATCGCTTACGCTCATTCCGGCTATCCTTTCTTTTGTAGGAAATAAGTCAGCGAAAGCTAACCGGGAAAAGAAGGCGAAAACAAATTTTATTCGCGGCAAATTGTTGCAACCGTTGTTTTATGTGCTGAAAGAGAGACCAAAACTGATCGTGACAATCTGGATTATCCTGTTGTTGTTTGGTATAGGTGGTTCGTTTCGGGTGCACCGGAATGTAAATATGGTCGATTATTTTAAGAAAGGAAATCCCACACGGGTAGCCGAGAAAAAACTTCGTGACAAACTAGGCGGCACCGAAGTTGTTTATGTTGAGTTTACCGGAAATGTACAAAGTCCGGGGTTTCTGAAAACAATGAAAAAAACCGAGACTTACCTTAAAACTTTTCCATACATCAGCCAGCCACAGTCGGTAGCCGATTTAATTGAGCAAATGAATGAGGTAATGGGTGAGGGTAAAAAAATTCCGTCGAATGCCAAAAAAATTCAGCAGCTCTGGTTTTTGCTTGACGGACAAGATATTATGAAGCAACTTGTAAACAGCGATTTGACAAAAGCCGTTATCGACGCACGGTTTTCGTCGGGAAACAGCGATGATATGCACGCTTTTGTGAATGCTATGAACAGTTATCTGAAAAACCATAAAAGTAATTGTTGCAAAGTGGAATTCTCCGGTATGCCATCGGTGTATTCACACATGGATACCAGCTTGCTTTACAGTCAGTTTAGCAGTCTTTTGCTGGCGCTTGTCTTGGTAATTTTTATTGTGGCCCTTTTGCTTAGATCGTTTAAAAGCGGCTTGATGGCCATTGTCCCTATTGTGGCTACGCTCGTCGTTTTGTTTGGAGTGATGGGGCTTGTCGGCATCCCTCTTGATGTTGCTACTGTATTGGTAGCCAGCACTTCGCTTGGTATTGGAATCGACTATTCAGTGCATGTGTTAAATCATTTAAAACAGGTACAACAAGCCGGAAAGAGTGGTGATGAAGCTGTTGCTGATATGTTACAAATCACCGGGAAAGCGGTGGTTATCAACATGGTTTCGGTAGCAGCCGGATTTTTGGTTTTGATGTTGTCCGACATGGTTCCCTTGATCCATTTCGGGTTGCTTGTTGCGCTAAGTATGTTGTGTTCGGGCATGGGGGCCATCACACTGTTGCCCCTTATCTGGAAAAAAAGTATTCAAACCAAAAACATAAAATCATGAAAAAAATAGCATTTTCATTAATGGGATTTTTCTTTTTCGTTTGGGTATGGCCGCAACGGGCCTATACGCAAAATGCTGAAGAAATTCTCCGAAAAGTAGATCAGGTGCTTTATGCATCAAAGGATGAGCAAAGTCATCTGAAAATCATCCTCACCGATAAAAACGGCAGGCAAAGTGAACGCCAGGCGGTAATCAAACAAAAAGGGAATACCATGCGCCTGTTTCGTTTTACAGCTCCTGCTGCTGATGCAGGAATTTCGTTTTTGTCGCTTCCTAAAAACGTGATGTACTTGTATTTGCCGGCTTTTGGCCGCGAACGCCGCATTGCTTCCCACGTGAGAAACCAAAAATTTGCCGGTACCGATTTTTCTTACGATGACATGGAAGCCAAACTGCTTGAAGTGAAATATGATCCGGTAATCCTTAAACAGGATGAAAATAAAATCATACTGAAACTGATCCCAAAACCCGGTGTTCAATCGGAATATTCCAAAACGGAACTAACCCTTGATGCGCATTATTTTTATCCGGTTTCAGTAGATTATTTCGACCGTACGGGAAGGAAAATCAAGCATACCGATTACATTTTTAAGAAGATAGGTAACTACTGGAATGCCTTTAAAATCACAATGAAAGACTTGCGTACAGGCCACCAGACCCAATTGGTTTCTACTGATGTGAAATACGACCAGGGCTTGTCAGATAGTGATTTTAGTGTCCGTGCTTTAACCCGGTAAATCCAAATGTTATGAAAAAGCTTGTTTTAATCATTATTTTGCTGGGAATTGGGCTGGAAAATATTTTTGCACAGGGACACATTGTGTCGTTTTACGGGAATTTTTATACCGATCAGCGTTTTCTGAGCAAAAAACCCAACGACTGGGCATGGAATGAAACCCGTCTGAACCTGCAGCTGGATGCACACCTGGCCCAACGTGCAAAATTCCACACCGAACTCTGGTTTAGGAATCTCGGGCTTCCAAAAATCGTTTCATATCACGATTTGTTCAACAAAAACATCACCGATCCTTACAATATTTCGCTTCGCGAAGCATATGTGAAACTCAGTGGTTTTATTTTTAAAAAACTGGATTTCAAAATCGGAAAACAACGTATTGCCTGGGGTACGGCCGACAGGTTAAATCCTACCGATAATCTGAATCCTTACGATTTTGAGGATATAATGGATTTTGGCAGGCACAACGGTTCGTGGGCAGCCAACTTCATCTGGTATTTTAATAATAATTTTTCTTTGCAAGCTGTTTATATCCCTGTTTTCCAGCCGGCCACGTTACCACTGGGAATTTATTCAACAGCTTTGATCCCATCTGTAAATGTACCGGGCCCTTATCACATCAGTTTAATGACCGATACCTTGCTGATGCCGAAATTCAATCTGCGAAACGGGGCTACTCTCGGCACGCGTTTTAAATTTTTTGCCGGAGGTTTCGATTTCTCTGTCAGTTATGTTTATACTTACGACCAGATTCCTGTTCCTGTAAATAATAATATTATTCCGCTTGACATGCTCGGGAATATCAAAGTTCATTCTGCTGAAAACTTTGTGCGTGAGCATATTTTGGGTTTTGACCTTGCGGGAAGTATCGGGAGTGTGGGGGTATGGGCCGAGGCCGCCGGTTTTCTTCCCCGGAAGGAGGTGGTAATGACAAATTCCGTGATGGGAAATCCGCTGCCGCCTACAACCGACAGCCTCATTTTAAGAAAGCAAATGTATTTTAAATACGTTGTGGGTGCCGATTACACTTTTAAAGACGGCTCGTATTTGAATTTTCAGTACCTGCATGGTTTTGCAAATGAACGCGGTAGGGGAAATCTGAATGATTATTTTGTGTTGTCGTGGCAAAAATCTTTTCTTAACGACCAGCTAATGCTTGAGCCTGTAACAGGTGGCTTTGTGGCATTAAAATGGAAAGACCTGAGGCATAATTATGCCTATTTTTACGTGCCGTCACTAACTTATAAGCCTAACGAAAATACCGAAATCAAGCTTGGGGCCTATCTTTTTGGCGGGAAGGGAAACAATTTATTTTCTAACCTAAAAAATTATAATACACTGTTTTTTTCAGTTAAGTACAGTTTTTAAAAGTAAATTTTTCCCCAATCCAACGTTTGCCGCACATCGCAAAAGCGATAAACGAAAATGCCTTTCGAAGGCAGTTGGAAGTAGTAACTTTGTTGTGGTTGTAAATTTTTCAACAATTTAATCTTTTGTCCCGAAAGGTTATAAATCTGCAGATAATTATCCGGATAATCAGTGGTGCTTTGTAAAGAAACTGTTAAACCATGCTGATTATTTTTAATCCGAATTAATTTTTTATGTGCTGTAATATTTTGAACGGCAGTTGTTTGTCCTTTTGCCAGCCAAAGAGTTCCGTTCATAATGAGCCGTTCGTGGTTTCCGTTTGCATCTTCTATCCATCCGTCATAAAGGCGGTCGTTGCGGTCGCCCGAACCGTCATCCGCCGGTGAACTGTCGCCCAGGGCCACCACTTTTCCTTTTCCAAATTCAGCGTAAGCTACCATCACATTTTTTGACTCAAAGCCGGATCCTGAGTGGTAAACCACTCCTTTAACACTGGCATTGGCAGTGGTATTGAGCGTCATGGAGGTGCCGTTGTAAAATTCTACGCGGGTTACATCACCCATGGGGCCATGTAAAAGCGGATCTCCGGGAAGATGGGGAATGTTTTCGGTTTTGTCCGAGAAATTTTCAAGGTCGAAGGTAATGCCGAAAGGGTTCTTCTGGAAAGAATTGTTTTGCATTAAATCGTTCCAGATGGAGGGCGAGTCAATGCCATCACCATTGCGGTCGGATTGGTTGTGATCAGAAATCATAAAGAGTCCTCCGCCATGATAAACAAATTGAAGGATGGCCGTTTTTTCTGCGGCCGTAAACTGAATGTTGGGTTCGTCGACCACAAAAACAGCATAATTCGATAAATCTTGCGGGTTGCTGGTGCTACCATAGGTAATTTTCCCGTTGTAGGGAAGTGTTTCAACTTCAAAACCCTGCTTTACCAAATCGATACCCCAGGATGAAAGTGCGCCGGTCCAGTACGATTCGCTTGTTGATGCATTAATTCCTGACTGGTCAGGTGTTGGAAATCGCTGTGCATTTGCTTCGTTTCCTGCGTTTGCTTGTGGCTGTCCGTTGGAATAACCCAAATTAAACTGATCGGCATCAATTACCCAATCGGCATTGCCTGCGGTTTCGGCTTTTGTGGCATCGAAAAGTATTTTTTGTTGGGCAAAAATATTTTCGATTAAGAAAAAGGATAACGTTACCAGAAAGAGTATTCTAATTTTCATATAATTGACTAAAAATGGTGTACAAAGATACAAAAACGATATTGAAAACTTCCGTGCACCCGAAGCATATTCATCTAATTTCCAGTGTTTTTTTGGTGGTATTTTATGTATTTGTTACTTTGGCTCCTGCCAGGGCACGAAATCGAAGTAAGGAATTTCTTTCGTAACTTTAACCCATAAATTTCTAATACATAGTGGTTTAGTAACCAGTGTGTTATTTCAACTTTGTCAGGCTGAAATCGTCAAAATAGGTTCTCGCATCTGATTTTGTCCAAAGGCCTATTTTACCGGATTGTGGAAAGGTGCCATCCGTAGTTTCCAGCTCCGGTTTGCCATCGAAATAGCAGGTAATCCGGTTTGCTTTCATAATGACCTTCAGTGTGTACCATTTTCCTGTTTCAATATTGAGACGGGCACTTTTCAGCATGTGCCTATCGCCGTTCACCACTTTATATAAACGAAAATTGTTTTCCAGCGGATTGGCACGTGCCACATAATAATTATTGGCATCCTGAAAACGCCACACAGGTCCACCACCCTGATCATTTTTGCCGGTAATGCCTTTAAATTTCACTGAAATAGTGACGTCTTTATAAGATAAGCTGTCGTTGACAATGAGATTAAATCGGTAATCCTCCTGTTCTTGAGAAACCTGTGCCAGCACTTTATTGCCTGCATCATTGCGGACTTCCCATTTGCAGGGCTTACCACGGCCCGTTAAATAGGCTGTCCACCCGGCAGGTGATTTTCCAACAGCATCATTCTCAAAATGGAAAATGGTGTCGGCTTTTACCAAAACGGATTTAACGATTGCTTTGGTGTTGCGGGTTGCTTTTTTTGTGCCTGTAGCAGTTTGTGGGTGGTAACAACTTAAAAGTGAAAAGCCAATCACTACCGCGATAAGATAAAAAGTGAACTTTTTCATAATGCTTTTATTTTCAAAATTACAAAAAAAGAAACCGGTTATCAATTGTATTTTTAATGTGGTTATTATTAGAAGTCCTCTTTCGTTAACCGCTTATTGAACATGTTGCAACCTTTTCACCTTCTCTTACAGACCCGTCAGGTCACTGCCCGCAATCCACCGGAGACCTGACTGGTCAATTCCACCTTCTTACCTTTCCACCTTCCTACCTTCCTACCTTCTCACCCTTCTACCTTCTCACCCTCTTACCCTCCTCCCTCATTCATATCTCAACGCTTCAACCGGATTCCTTCGTGCTGCCCGAAACGTAAAAACAGAAACCACGCCGATAACGGCTGCGGTCACCAAAACGGATGCCAATGCAAAAATCCACCATTTCAGCGTAACAGCATAAGCATACTGTTGTAACCAGAGTTTTGAGATTTGCCAGGAAACGGGAATAAAAATCACAAGTGCTATGGCGATGTTCCACATAAAAACCTTATTCAATAACAGAATCAACGACTTTTCAGATGCTCCGTTTACCTTGCGGATACCCAGTTCTTTGGTGCGTGCATGAATCATACTCAGTGTAAACCCGACAAGGCCGGCCAGCGTAATCAGTGCAGCCAAAATCGAGAAAAAGCTTACGGTATCCTTTACCGCATGGTCAAACTGGTAGTTTTCCTGAAGGGAAGCGTCGTAATACTTCACTTGAACAATTTGACCGGGAACAATACGTTGAATGGTTTTCTGTATTTTCTTCACTGTGCTTAACATCCCGGCGGAGGCAATGCGTACCGTAACTACCGAATAAACCGAAGGGCCGTCGTACCGGCTGAACACGATCGGTTGTATAGCCGAATGTAGCGATCCGGAAACAATATCATCGACAACTCCTCTAATGACAACAGGCGACTTGTGGAAATACAATGTTTTCCCCACTGGTTTTTTGAGCTGAAAGAGCTTTGCCGCCTGAAGTGTAATAACCACGCTGTTTTTCCTTACAATCCGGCTAAACCCTGGGCCTTCCATCTTCATTTTTAGTGTGGAAAAGAAATCATTATCCACTGAGATGTTCCGTACGACTTTTGCATTTTCCCCGTCCGGGCTGGCTGAAAAGCTGTTTCCGGAAAGTCCCCACAGCGGAATGTCATCGGACAGACATGCTGATATTACATTGGGCAATCGGGCTATTTCACTTTTTATGACCTCATCTTTCGTGTATAAGGGTTTGTTTTTTAGTTCAATATAAACCAAATGGCTAGCGTCGTACCCTTTGTTGAAATGCCGGATAAAATTGAATTGGCTGTTGATAAAAAACAGGAAAACAAACAAACTCAGCGAAATACCGATTTGAAGAGTAAGCAACACCCTCTGCAGATTTATATTCATGGGTGGCTTGCTAACAGATGCTGTTTTTTGCGTAGCCATAAAATAACGCATTGACCATCGGACAGGGATAATGTAAATGACAACAAAGGCAATGACAAAGACCAGCAAGAACAAAAGCAGAAACGACCGGTTTGTAAATGCTTCGATAAGACTAAACCGGAAATTGGTTTCAATAAACGGATTTATTAGTACCAAAAAGAGTACAGCCACAACTGACGAGGCAAGCATATAAATCAGTGCTTCGTTAAAGACAAGCTTATGGATTTCAAAGCCCGAAGCGCCAAGGGTGCGATGGATGGCAATTTCTTTCATGAATTTCCCGTATCCTGTCAATATCAGCAACAACGAGTTGAAACATACCAATCCGAATACCAGCACGCCGATAAATATCATCATTGAATAAAAAACCTTCTTCTTCGGATTTTTAATAAACGTGGCTTTTGTGAGTGGAATTAGTTTGTACGTCGAAAAAATGCCCCGCGCTTTAGCAGCATCCACATCATAATATTTGCGTAGAAAATCAGGCATGGCTTTTTCAATTTTGTGGGGTTCGGTCCCTTTGACGAGTTTAACATAACCCCAAAAGCTGTCGCCTCCGCCCCAACCCATATAAAGTCTGTGTTCGTCTTTCAAAGTGGCAAATGCAATCAGCACACCGGCCCGAAAACTTGAATTGGCAGGCCAGTTTTCAATGACTCCGGTGATAATTATCGGGCGTACTTCGTTCAGGTAGATGATTTTGCCTATGGCTGCGAGGCTGTTGCCAAAAAGTTTTCGTGCCAGTTTTTGTGTGATGACCGCACTATTTTTCAACCGTAACGACCGACTTGCCGCCCCGGCAACAAACCGGCGCCGGAAAACTTTGAAAAACAGCGAATCCGCATACAGGGTGTTGGCTTCTGTCAACGATTCGCCTACTTTATAATTTGTTTTGTCATTGTTGAAAATAATCGTGCCCACCTCAACCTGAGGGAAATCCTTTGCCATGGCCGGCACAAGGGGTTGTATGACTTTAGGGTACGTTCCGCTGAAGTCGGGTGATTTAAATTTGTCAAAAACCTGATAAATTCTGTTTCTTTCCGGATAGAAATTATCGGTACTCAGCGCGTTGAAAGCAATATAAAAAAGTACCAGTACACTTGCCATTCCCACACCCATACTGATAATCCGCAGCCAGACGGTCAGTTTTTGAGATTTCAACCTTTTAAATACAATAGCAATTAAATTCATAGTTACCCTTTTTATTGTTATTTTTTATGAGGGGGTGTGAGGGTTGAAAGGTTAGAGGGTGTGAGGGTTGAAAGGTTAGAGGGTTTAAGGGTTGAAGGGTTGAAGGGTTGGAGGGTTTTGTACCCTTTCCACCTTTCTACCTCCCCACCTTTCTACCTTCTTACCTTCCTACCCTCTTACCTTTCAACCTTTCCACCTTCCAACCCTCATCTCTCATTCGTACCTCAATGCTTCCACCGGATTCCTTCGTGCTGCACTGAATGTTTGCCAACTCACTGTTACAAGCGTAACAAACAGAACAATTATTCCTGCCATAGCAAAAACCCACCAGCTTAAAGAAGTTCTGTAAGGGAAATTTTCCAGCCATTTGCTGATGCTGTAATAGGCTATCGGAGTTGCAATGACAAACGCTATAAATACCCATTTTACAAAATCCAAATTCAGCATATTAACCATTTCCAAAACAGTGGCCCCATTTACTTTTCGTATGCCGATTTCTTTTGTCCGGTTGGCACAGGTTTGAATGACCTGCCC
>CAJXKB010000032.1 GCA_913055825.1 uncultured Bacteroidota bacterium | reverse complement strand
AGTTAGAAACGATTAAAAAAGAATGGGAAGCAGGAGAAGAGAGAAGCTATCTGAATTTTAAAAATTAACAGTATTAAGGTCTTACCAAACTTTCAGGCAATAAACCAACATGATATTTAACTCGATTACTTTCCTTATCTTCTTTCTTATCTTCTTTCAGCTATATTGGCTGATTAACAACAGATTATCAATAAGCACCAGAAATTTATTTACTGTTTTATCGAGTTATCTGTTTTATGGTTGGTGGGACTGGCGATTTTTAAGTTTAATCATCTTTAGTTCAGCTGTCGATTACATTATCGGGCTCCTCCTCGCAAACGAGGAGAATAAAAAACGCAGGAAACTTCTGCTGGCCACAAGTCTTGTTGCTAACTTGGGAGTACTCGGCTTCTTCAAATATTTCAACTTTTTTATCGATTCCCTCAACGGTTTTATGGCAATGTTTTCCATATCGCTGAATATCAACATGCTAAGAATAATACTTCCGGTCGGCATCTCTTTTTATACTTTTCAAACTTTAAGCTACACGATTGATGTGTATAAAAGGCGTATTGAGCCCACTAAAGACATACTATCGTTTTTTGCCTTTGTATCCTTTTTTCCACAGCTGGTTGCCGGACCCATCGAGCGGGCAAGCCACTTGTTAAAGCAGTTTCAGGAGCGAAAGAGGTTTAGTTACGATGATGAAGTTACCGGTCTCAGACTTGCTTTGTGGGGATTTTTTAAAAAGATTGTGATTGCCGATAATTTTGGCGTACTCACCGATCATATTTTCAGTTCCACTCAGGCACCTTCAGGACTCTTGACCATAGCAGGCGCCTTGTTTTTTGCCCTACAGATTTATGCCGATTTTTCGGGCTATTCCGACATTGCCATCGGTATATCAAAAATGCTGGGCTTTGATTTAATGAAAAACTTTGCCACGCCCTATTTTGCCACTTCATTCGGCGAGTTCTGGCACCGCTGGCATATATCGCTGTCAACATGGTTCAGAGATTACCTTTACATTCCTTTAGGGGGCAACAGGAGCACAAAACTCAGAGTGTCTTCCAATCTTATGGTGACGTTTCTTCTTTCCGGTCTATGGCACGGAGCAGATATCACTTTTCTTATTTGGGGAGGCCTTCACGGCTCCGCATTAATCATTGAAAAACAAATTAAACGAAAGATAAACAAATACATCTATGCTACAATAGTGCTGCTTAGCACTGTACTGTTATGGATTCCGTTCAGGGCAAAAAATTATGATCAGTTCGCGAAACTATCCGCTTCGTTGGTGCATTTCGGTTCTTACTCATTGTATCGATTTTATCAAATTATTGATACTTTTTCTGTTTCCCGGTTTGCAGGTCTGATGCTCGTTACTGTTTTCTTTTTGATCATTGAATATAACTTAAAATTAAAAGATTTTAATGAATGGATCATGAGCAAATCAAAGGCCACACGATTTACACTTTACTATTTGATTGTCATGCTGATTCTTTTTGCAGGAAACTTTACCGTGAAACCCTACTTTATCTATTTTCAATTTTAAATGAAAAAAATTTATCGAAATATCGTCCTCTTTTTGTTGCCGCTGCTGGCGCTGATTTTTATTTCACCTGTAAATAAACGCCTGAAATATATCGGTTTAAAGCACGATTGTTTTAATCATGGCCTCTGGATATATGACAGGATTGTCAACAATCCGAAACCAATCGATATTGTATTCCTCGGTTCGTCACACACCATTAACGGAATAGATGATCAGTTGATTCAGAGGAATATCAGGAAAGGTAATTTATCAGTTGTTAATTTCGGATATTGCCGGTTAGGTCGTAACCTCGATTATGTTTTGTTAAAAGAAATCCTGAAAAAGAAACACCCAAAATATTTATTTCTTGAGGTCAGGGAGAATGAAGATTATTACAGTCATCCAATTTTCCCCTATATCGCTTCCGACAAAGACGTACTTTTTCCCTGGCCGTTTTTCGACCGGGATATATTATCCGATATCTGGACTCATTTCTCCTACAAAATCGAATTGATCCAGGACAGGTTATTCACCAAAGCATTGAGCACACCTATCAGGAAGAATGATTTCGGATTTGCATCGTCACCGGATACCGCATCTGGAAAAAGCCTGAATGGAGCCAAAAAAAAGCAAAACAGACCCGGAAAGAAACTTACGCCATTTGAACGTAATTTTCATATGAGCTTTGCGAGAGGCTACTTGAAGCGAATTGACAAATTATGCACTAAAAACAGTATCAAAATCATATTTTTATACTTGTCTTCTTACGGCACTTCTTTAAGTAAACCAAAAGAATATAAAACCTATTTAAAATATGGGGAAGTCTGGATTCCTCCCTTGCAAATCATGCAAAATACGGACTATTGGCACGACGTAAATCATTTAAACCGCGCCGGAGCAAAAGCAATTTCTTTGTGGCTGGCCGGAAAAATTAATACCATCCCTGATACCAACAAAAACTCAAATCCGGTAAGGCAGTAATAAATTTGGAATAATTTATCCCATGCATAATTGTAAGTACCGATTTTTGTGAAACAAACCTACCAAAAAGAAAGACTGCCCACATAAGCAGACAGCCTCTCTTTATTTACCTTGAAGATTTATTTAGGACTGGGTCCCTGAGAAACCTGAACCAGGTTATCAGGGCTCATCCATTTTGCAAAAGCATTTTTGACCTGTTTGGCCGTAATTGATACATAATGCTTAGCAGCAATTGTAGGCTCATTCAGTGGTAAGCCTTCCAATGATCGATTCAGTAAACCACCTGCAATGGCGTTGATACTTGATTCTGACAGTGTAATGTCACGCAACAGTAACGATTTGGCCTGATTTAATTCTTTTGGGGTCACATCTGTTTGCTGCATCTGTTTCAAATCCTTTGTAACCATATCTTTAGCCTTTGAAACATTCGGCGGGTCACAAGCGTAGGTTACAGCATAATCGGAACGATGTTTCCCAATGTTAAACGACGAGGAAACATAGTAAACCAGTCCTCCATTTTCACGAAGATCACGGTAAAGTCTGGTAGCATAGAAACCGCCTCCCAAGACTTTGTTCCCGACCTGCAGTGCAAAACGATCAGGATTCGACCGTGTAATTGCTAAATTTTGAGCCAAAACCACTTTATCCTGTACTCTGCTGGCATCCGGAACGTTTATAGTGTTTGGTTTATTCATTGGCACCGGTTTGAGATCTACATCGGGTTTTGGACCAGACGCGTTCCAGCCGCCAAAGTATTTCTCAATTACTGTTTTTGCTTTGTCAGGTGTAATATTTCCAATCACAACAATGGTCGTCATATCCGGGCGGAAAACATGTTGATAATAACTTTTTACATTCTGAAGATTCAGCGACATCACCGATTTTGGTGTGGCATGGCGCAAAGCCGGATCTTCTTTGGGCAACAATGCCTTATGGATAGCTCTGCCAAAGAGGTAAGCAGGACTTTGTAACTGACCGGCCACAGAAGCAGCGGTTTGATGCTGCACTATCATGAAAGCGCGTGTTGGTAATGCCGGGTGTAATTCATTGTCTGCCAACAGTTGGACTCCCCTGTTGAAATGATTGGACAAGACATTGAGCGAAAAACTGCTTCCGGCAGATTCGTTGATACCAATATCATCCAAAGCTTTCTGGAACTGAATGCGGTTTAATGTTTTTGTGCCGTATTCAAACAACTGATCCAAAACGTCTGCAACACCAGTCTGCCCTTTGGGTGTTTCCAAATACGGCTGATTCTTGATCCTGCCATAAACACTAATTGTATTGCTGATATGCTCAGGCTGAACAATCAGTTTAATACCATTCGGCAATGTTGATACCACGGGATTTACAATGGATTTGGGGGCAGACAAGCGACCTATGGCTTTTTCAGCCCATTTCGGCAATTTTACCGGTTTAGGGTTCTTTGGAGCAAAAGATTCCTTTCCACCAAAGCCCTTGCGGGAAATGGGTTTCCCGGAAGCGTGAGGCGTCAGTATAACATAAATAGCATGTTGTGGATTTAAATATTTCCGTGCTACGCGATTTACATCCTGAGCGGTTACTTTTTTGATTGCATCCAAATTTTCAGATGGTGATTGACGTCCTTGTACGGCAAGCGCCTCAGACCATACATTTGCCAGTCCTGAAACAGAATTTTTCTGGAATTCAAAAGAAGAAATTTCATGTCTTTTCGCTGCCGCCACAAAATCAGGATTTACACCGCTTTTCAATTCGGAACCAATTACTGACGAGACTTCACCGATTAATTTTTTGGCATTCGCACCTTTCGGGAATACAGCAAAGCTGAATCCGAGGCCAGCCTTACGTAATCCATTGGTTTCAAACGCAGTGTATAATGCTTTTCCCTGTGGAACCAGTGAATATAATTTGCCACGATGATTCGACAAAACATCCGACAAAACCTGTGCAGCAGCGTAATCAGGACTATCAGTGCCGGGCATTCTGTAAGAAATAATGGCCAGTCCGTAAGGCAAATCAGTGGTCAAATGCAACGTATCTGTTTTTACAGGTTGCAAATTGAAAGCCGGACGGGGTGGCAGTTTTTTCGATGGAATATCACCAAAAAGCTTTTCCACTTCTTTCAAAGTTTTCTTGGGATCAACTTTACCGACGATGACAAGAATAGCATTGTTCGGAGCATACCATTTGTTATGGAATTTCTGAAGCATGGCACCGGTTGTCTTATTAAATGAAGGGCGTGTTCCCAAGGCATCGTGAGCATAAGGTGTGCCTTTGAACATTTCTGCCAGCAGTTTTTTATAGAAAACATACTGCGGATTCGACATATCGCTGGCCACTTCCTGTTCAATGGCGCCACGTTCTTTACTCCAGAGCGCCTGAGTATCCAAAACGCCGCGCATACGAATGGATTCAATATGCAATGCTACATCCAAATCTTCCGCAGGAATTGTGAAAAAATATTGGGTAACCATCTGGCGTGTGTCTGCATCAAAATCACCGCCCATGGCAGCAGAAATATCCGCAAGTTGATTAGCAGACAGACCCGGGCTGCCACGAAACATCATATGCTCCTGGGCATGAGCCATTCCCGGAAAACCTTTTGGAGCTTCGTTGGAACCCACCAGGTAATTAATTTCAGTTGTAACAACAGGAGCCAGCGGATTTCTCACAATCACAACCCGAAGCCCGTTTTTAAGCGTATGCCTGGTAACGGTCTCGCTGCTGTTGTCCATCATGGTTCTTCCAACCATCGGCGATGCCAGGAGAAACGCAACAAAAATAAAAAGGATTTTTTTCATAATAACAATAATTTTGTCCTCATAAAGAGAAAAGGGTTCTAATAAATAATTTATGTTAATTTGATAAAAGAACATTGCAGAACCCGTTAATCAACCTTCAATTATCAAAACCAAAACACTCAAATAGTTTCAAATCTTTTCAACAAATATTTTAAAAGACTATATTTCAATTAATTAATAGCTATTCTTTTCCATAGAATTAGTAATTAGTACGTTATGTTGGTTCATCCGGCAAAGAATAGTTTAAAATTAGAATAGGCTAAGTTATAGAGAAAAGTCCGTAAAAGTTAAAACTTTAACATTCTTTAACTGTGTAAAGAAACAATCAGGACGTTTGGAAATAAGAATTTATCTCATGGAAGATTATTCAAATTGATGCCACACTGGGAAAAAATAATAACGAGCAAATCAGGGTGATTGAACCGAAATATTCAGGTGATTTCCCCCCTACCCTCAGCTCCCATTCGTTGGGATTAAAAGACATGATTGAATCGGCAATATTGACCAATCACCTGCCTAAAATATATTTGATTGCAGTTCCCATTAATACCCCGCAGGATATGGAAATGAAACTATCAGAGGAGCTGGAAGCCAAAATTCCGGAAATCATCAAACTCACAAATAAACTACTCATTGAGCGACTCAACTATATTTAGAATCAATTCCCGTGCGTATATTTTATGGAAATTATCTCCACTTTGCTGATTGCTTTTTTTATAGCTTTGCGAAACTTTTAACAGAAAGTAAATCATGGACAAAAAGCATAGAAACGTGGCCATCATCGGCGCAGGAATTTCCGGTTTGACAACTGCATATTATCTTCATAAACAAGGAATTTCGTTTCAGATTTTTGAAAAATCCAATCACATTGGCGGGGTCATACAAACTAAAAATAAAAGTGGATTTCTTTACGAAACAGGCCCCAACAGCGGTGTTATCGGCAATGCCGAGGTTGCTGATTTATTTGATGAATTGAAAGATAGTTGTAAGCTGGAGATTGCCAATAAAGATGCATCCCGGCGGTTAATCTGGAAACAAGGCCGTTGGCACGTACTACCTTCGGGAATTGGCGGAGGAATCACAACCCCTTTATTTACCTGGAAAGATAAATTCGGAATTTTGGGTGAACCTTTTCGAAAAAAAGGTGAGAATCCCAACGAAAGTCTTGCCGATTTGGTAAAAAGACGAATGGGACAAAGCTTTCTCGATTATGCTATTGACCCTTTTATTTTGGGTATCTATGCCGGTGATCCAGAATATATCGTACCAAAATATGCCTTACCCAAATTATACAACCTGGAACAAAAATATGGTAGTTTCATTGGTGGAGCTATCAAAAAACGGAAAGAACCCAAAACCGAATCTGATAAAAAGGCAACTCGCGATATTTTCTCCGTGGAAGGAGGCCTGGAACAATTGGTGAACGCACTGGTAAAAGCCATTGGCAAAAAAAACATACATACCAATTGTCAAAAGCTTCAGATAAAAAAGCTAAAGTCGGGTTATGGGGTGTTGAATGGCGATACAGAAACTGCATATAGCCATGTGGTAAATACAACCGATGCCGGCACGCTGGACAAACTGTATCCCTTTATAAATCAAAATGATTTAACACCCGTAAAAAAACTTATTTATGCCAAAGTAACCGAAGTAGCCATTGGCTTTAAAAAATGGGACGGCATTCCGTTAAACGCCTTTGGCGGACTTATCCCTTTCAAAGAAGATATAAATATCCTCGGCATTTTGTTTATGTCCACTTTGTTTAAAAACCGGGCGCCTGAAGGTGGGGCATTGCTGACCACCTTTGTGGGAGGTATCCGCAAAGCACATCTTGCCGATTTACAAAAAAAGGAATTGAAAAAACTGATTGGTGCTGAAATCAAAAAAACCATGGTCCTGAAAAATTTTAATCCCGATTTATTTGAAATTGCCCCACATACCAAAGCCATAGCACAATATGGTGCTGACTCGGGTGAACGCCTGAAAGCGATCGACCGTATTGAGCAGACTAATCCCGGTCTGTATCTCGCTGGAAGCATACGCGACGGCATTGGCATAGCCGATCGTATTAAACAAGGGTTTCAAATAGCTGAACTTATTGGCAGAAACGAATAATTTTTTAAAGAATGACAACCTCGCTGAGATGAGAGGATTTTTATACTTTTGTACAAATAAAATTTCAAGAACGTGACGCTTCTATTTTTTGATTTCGGATCAGGGGAAATTTTTCTCATTGTGTTGGCTATTTTTTTGGTTTTCGGTCCGGGGAAAATTCCCGAACTTGCCAGAAGTGCCGGTAAATTTATCAATGAAATCAAACGAGCTTCCGAAGATGTTAAAAATGAAATCAATCGTGAAGCAGACAAAATAGAGCGCGAAAAAAAACTCGAAAAATATAAAAAAGAAATTCAGGATACAAAGGGCAACACAAAAGCCGGGAACGAAAACACCAAGACGGCAGCTAAAGTAGCCGAACAAAACAACACCACATCAGAACAAGTGAAAAATAATGATGACGATCCTGAATATATTCAAAATGACACACAAGTCGAAGAAAAAGGCAATAGCGAGAATATTAAAATACATGCAGCCGATAAATCCATAAGTATAAAAAAATGAGACCGGCAAATATATTTATGTATGGCGTAATTGCGGAAAAACTCAGAAAAACTTAAAACCTAATCATTCTTATTATGGAATAATAATCAGTATTTTTGTGAAAATGTTAGGAATAAAATTATGGCATATGAATCTGTAGATAAATTACAAAATGCTCTTGGAAAAAAAGTGTTTCATTATACGAAAGATAAAAAGAAAGCTGCAGGAAGAGCATTAGGTACACTAGTTGAAATAATAACATACTACCTCATAAAAACCTGGGGTTTTAATAACTCAACATCAATTGAACGTGGTCTTCTTGAATATGGGAATGAAGATATATCACATAATGTAGAATATTCACTACATCCAATCATAAATGAATTCGTTGTAAGACTTCCAAATGATGGCAACTCGCTGACAGCCACAAAAATATTAAAGAAATTAGAAAAGCAAACTGATATATCTCAATTTGAAAAGAAAAACAATAATTTACTTGATAAATACAATATAATAAGAAACGCTTGTACAATTGGCGAGTCTGATGACACTTTCCTATTAACCAGCTTTAAATCAATCAATTCTCAAGAATTTGAGTTGTTTGTGTTTGAACAAATGCATAAGCCCTATGCAATGTTTGAATGCAAAAGAGTAGGAATTGAGGAAGGTACAAAAAAAGGTCCTCAAACAATTGAAAAAGCAAAGCAAGGGGCATATGTAGCAAGAACAACATCTTCATTACAAAAAATCAGAACAGATAAAGGCGAAAAATATGGTTTAATCTATCGCTCAAATAACGAACCCTATATTAAACCCTATGTTGAGTTGATGGAAGAAATCATTTATTCAACAGACTCTGAATTATTAAAAAAATTCATTTTAACAGTTGGTATCGTTAGTAACCATGGAAATTGGTTTACTTCTGAAAATCAGAATAAAGAGTTGAAAGTATTAGCTCAATCATATGACTGGCTAATTTTCCTTTCAGATAAAGGGTTAGCACAATTTATTGACGAATTAATTTTTAATCCAACTCAAGAATATAAATCTGTTCAAGAAGCATTTAAAAATAGTTATTCTTCTGATAAAAAAAGAAATGTCTTTACAAAAGTCAGAATGGATAAATCGGCAGATGATGCTTTACTTAAATATTTTGCCAATAACATTAGCAATATTGAGTCATGGTTCAATATTATAACACCTGAAAATAAGTCAATCAAAGATTTAAAAAATGCAATTTCTGAATTAAGAACAAAAAATTGGAGGAAAATATTATGAGTGCAGGAAGAAGTGTAAATTCTCAAAGTCAAAGTTGGGGGACACCACCTAAATATGTTGCTGCAATAAAACGCTTCTTTGGTGGAACCATATCTCTCGACCCTTGTTCAAATGAATATTCCATAGTTGAAGCTGAAACGGAGTTCATGTTACCTGATACTGACGGATTGAAACAAGACTGGAATTTTCCAACTATCTATATGAATCCTCCTTATGGAGCAGACAGAAAACGCGGCACTACAATTAAAAATTGGTTGGCAAAATGTGCACTTTCGCACAATAGATACGGTTCAGAAATACTTGCTTTAGTTCCGGTAGCAACAAATACAGGTCATTGGAAACAAAGTGTATTTGGTCAAGCAAGGGCAATCAGTTTTTTGTATGATACAAGACTAAAATTTTTAGAGAACGGGTTGGATGTTGGAAAAGGTGCGCCAATGTCATGTGCAATGATTTATTGGGGTAAAGATTATGAAAGGTTTTATGAGATATTTATAGAATTTGGTGCTGTTGTAGATATTGAACCTTTGAAAAAAGAAAAAATTGGGGAAAAAAGAAACATGCTAACGATTGAATTTAAAGAAGAAAAACCATATGCCCAACATCGTATGTAGTTATGGTGTGTAAAACCCAAAATTTAAAACGTTTAGATCAAAATAAGTTTCATTGTATATTGAAAATTACAGCTTCAAAATCCATTATGAACCATATACATGTAACCGTTGCTGATAACACTTTTATGGAAGTACTTTTTAAAAAATATATCCCGTTGATTATCCTGGCACTCCTGCCAACACTGATAATGGCCCAACGAAAAAATCCCGCCCGTGCTGCCGACGATTTATATAACAGGCATCAGTATTATGTTGCCATCGATAAATACAGGAAAGCTTATTTAAAAATTAAAAATAACCGGAAAGAGAAGAATCGGATAAATTACAGACTGGCTGATTGTTACCGGCTTACCGAGAATTACAGAAGAGCCGAAATGACGTACAAAAGACTTATCCGCGCCGGATGGGACAAGAAATATCCTGAAATTTTATTGCATTTGGCCGACATGCAAAAAATAAACGGTCATTACGATGAAGCCCTTCAAAATTATCAGGCCTATTCCGAAAAAGTTCCTGACGACCCGCGCGGCCGGCTGGGAGCTAAAACTATCCCGCTCATTCAAAAATGGATAGAGAACCCGTCGAAATATGAAATTACCAATGTAAAGAAGATTAACTCGCGCGATGCCGATTTTGCTCCCGCTTTCCTGTCAAATAATTATAACGAGTTGGTTTTCACTTCCACACGTGAAATAGCCAACAAAAAAAATAAAGGCATTGACAAATGGACGGGCCAGCATTTCAGCAACCTTTTTGTGAGCCGCCAGGATCGAAACGGGGAATGGAGTACACCAAAACCCATCGATGCTTCGGGAAACATCAACACCAAAGCCAACGAAGGTGCAGCGCAAACCGACAGCCAGTTTAAAAATTTATATTTTACCCGTTGTAAAAGAACCCCCAATGTGGCTTCGGAATGCCAGCTTTTTGTATCGCGACGAATCGGCAGGAGTTGGGGAGAAGCCCGGCTTGTTAAAATAAATACCGTGGACACTACGCAAACCATCGGACAGCCCACACTGAGCCCGGATGGATTGATGCTTATCTTTTCATCCGACCGCAAAGGGGGCCAGGGAGGTAAAGATTTGTGGGCAGCCATCCGCAAATCAAAAAATGCAGCTTTCAGCCGCCCGGTCAATCTCGGGAAAATTGTCAACACCAAAGGCAACGAAATGTTCCCGTTCTTGCATGGTGACACGGCCCTTTATTTTTCGTCCGACGGACATGGCGGTATGGGTGGCCTGGACATTTTCGTGAGTAAAATAGATTCATCGGGAAGCTGGGGTAAACCTCAGAACTTAAAATATCCCATAAACTCTCCCTTTGATGATTTTGGCATTGTTTTACACCCCACTAAAAATTTCGGTTACCTGAGTTCAAATCGAAAAAGTGGCCGTGGAAAAGAAGATATTTATTATTTTATCCAACCGCCTCTTGAATTTAGCCTTTCAGGAACGGTTACCAACGAAAGGACCCTTTTCGCTATCTCCAATATACAAATCAAACTTATAGGCTCAGACGGATCTTCGGTAAGTACGCGTACAAACAACAAAGGTTTCTACTCTTTTGGCAAAAGCCAGATTAAACCCCAAACCGATTACGAAATTAAAGTAAGTAAAGAAGGATATTTCAACGCAACTGGTAAAATCTCGACCAAAGGAATTGAATTGGGTAAAGACTTCAAAAAAGATTTTGTGCTCAAACCCATCTCATCCGAGCCCATTGTTTTACCTGACATTTTGTATGATTTAGGTAAATGGGATTTAAAACCACAATATCAGGACTCGCTGCAGGGGCTGGTTCAGACCCTGCGTGAAAATCCTAACCTGGTTATCGAGCTGGCCTCCCATACCGATTCGAGAGACACCGAAGAGCGCAATGATATCCTGTCGCAAAAACGGGCCCGTTCGGTCGTTGATTACCTCATTATGCGTGGCATTGATGCTGCACGACTGGTACCCAAAGGTTATGGAGAACGTGTACCTCGTACCCTGAAAAAGGACATTATAAAAGATGGTTTCCTCTTTAAAAAAGGAACCACACTAGACGACAACTACATCAACTCACTGAGTAGCAAAGCTGAAAAAGAAGCAGCCTATTCGCTGAACCGGCGTTCCGAATTCAGGGTGCTCCGCAAAAATTATGTTCCGAAATCATTGGTTATGGCTACAGCCGATACAAACATTCGCATTGCCATTAACCCACAGGAAAACGCTGCCGTATATCATCCTGATAAAATATCCGGGCTTTATGTTACCGGTTGTGTTATAAATGGGTATCACGAAGAATTTACTTACGACAAAAAACAATTTGGGATCATTTCGTTAAAGAAAGCTATGGAAATGTTGCAAAACGGGGTAATCTCTAAGGATGATTTTGCCGGGAACCCGGAGGAAATCCTGAAAAATAATACCATCGCCAACCGTGCTGTAATTAACTTAATGAATGTCCGTATTGCCAACAAAACAGTTCAGAATATACAGATTATGGTGGATTATCAATTGAAAAGAGGACTGGTATTTGGCGATCGCATTTTGTCGAAATTTGGTAAACATCATTTCAACACGCAAAAAAAACTTCTGATCCTTGATGAAAAATAAAGCGGCCAATGATTCCCGGTACGAAAAACGCGGGGTTTCCTTTTCAAAAGACGACGTGCACGCAGCTATTAGCAAACTCGATAAAGGACTGTACCCCAATGCATTTTGTAAAATAATCCCTGATTTATTAGGGAATGACCCAGACTATTGCAACATCATGCACGCTGACGGAGCAGGCACCAAATCGGCACTGGCTTATATGTACTGGAAAGAAACAGGCGACCTGAGTGTTTGGGAAGGCATTGCCCAGGATGCCATCGTGATGAATACCGACGATTTATTGTGTGTGGGTGTTACCGACAATATTCTGCTTTCTTCCACCATCGGACGGAATAAAAACCGCATTCCCGGCGAGGTTATATCTGCACTCATCAATGGCACTGAAAAATTCCTTGAAAAAATGCAGAAGCTGAATATTGACATCCGGCTTACGGGAGGCGAAACGGCCGACGTAGGCGATTTGGTGCGTACCGTAATTGTTGATTCTACCGTTACAGCACGTGTCCCGCGAAATCAAATCATCGAAAACCACATTCAATCCGGTGATGTAATTGTAGGTCTGGCCTCATTCGGTCAGGCTACTTACGAAGACAATTACAATGGAGGCATGGGCAGCAATGGGCTTACTTCGGCACGCCATGATGTGTTTTCGCATGAACTGGCCCGTAAATATCCCGAAAGTTTTGACCCGTCGGTTCCTGACGAACTGGTCTATTCAGGAAAACTCAACCTCACCGGCACCAGCCCTCTGGAAGGAATTAACGCGGGCAAACTGGTTTTATCGCCCACGCGGACTTATGCACCAATTATCAAAAATATCCTTAAATCATACAGACCACAAATCCACGGTATGATCCATTGCAGTGGCGGGGCACAAACCAAAATACTCCATTTTGTGGATAAGCTGCATATCATCAAGGATAATCTTTTCCCCACTCCTCCCCTTTTTAAGATGATTCAAAAACAATCGGATACACCTTGGCGCGAAATGTATCAGGTGTTCAATATGGGACATCGCATGGAATTGTATGTGCCGGAAAGTATTGCCACTAAAATTATAGGAATTTCAAAGACATTTGGCGTAGATGCGCGGATTGTTGGCCATGTGGAGAGCGCAAACACAAAAAAACTGACCATTCATTCTGCACACGGGACCTTTGAATATTAATCCGTTAGTGCTGCTAAAAAATAGATCGAATAGAAAAAGCTCGCTTGAAGCTGTAAGCATACTTTAATTTAAATTATTTCATGGATAATTAGGGGTAAAAATCTTACATTTTCTTATACTTGCAGTTTAATTTTTGATTTTCCAAAAAGATTAACCTATGACTCAGGTAAAAGAAGGGTGGGGATCGCGAATAGGCCTCATCCTGGCCATGGCAGGCAATGCAGTTGGACTGGGGAACTTTCTGAGGTTTCCGGTTCAGGCTGTCCAAAATGGGGGCGGCGCTTTTATTATCCCATACTTCGTTTCTTTTCTTCTGATGGGAATTCCCTTGCTGTGGGTCGAATGGGCTATGGGAAGATACGGTGGTATCAGGGGCAACCATTCCACTCCTTTCATTTTCGACAGTATGGCTAAAAAAAGAATCTGGAAGTATGTGGGGGTATTCGGTATCTTCACAAACATCGGGATTATTTCTTACTACACATACATTGAGTCATGGACTCTATCTTACACCTTAAAGTCTATCTTCCAGAGTTTTACCGGCCTTGACAGAGGACAGGTAAGCACTATGTTCGACAACTACGCCGGGGTTCACAGTCACATTATCGGCAATCAACTGGCAATAAATGTACCTTTTTGGGCTATTGTTGCTTTTCTGGTCACACTTATCATAAACATTTATATCTTATCGAAAGGCTTAAGCGAAGGAACAGAGAAAGTTGCTAAAATTGCCATGCCACTTTTGATTCTATTCGGTATATTTCTGGCCATCAGGGGTATTACACTTGGCGCTACCGGTATTGCCGGATGTAGTACTTGCAATTCGCATCTCGGGCTGGACTTTTTATGGAAACCCAATTTTGACAGTCTCGCCAATCCGAAGGTATGGCTGGCAGCGGCAGGGCAAATATTTTTCACCCTGTCGGTAGGGATGGGTACCATCCATTGTTATGCTGCTTACGTACGAAAAAATGAAGACATTGCCTTAAACGCCATGACGGCCGGATGGATGAATGAATTTGTTGAAATCGTACTGGGGGCATCTGTTGTCATTCCTATCGCTGTTGGTTATATGGGGTTGGACTGGGTGAAAGAGAACGCCGGTTTTATGATGGCCTTTAAAACTATGCCCTACCTTTTTAACCAGTGGGGCACCATTTTGGCCACCCTGTCGGGCGTAGCATGGTTCGGACTGTTATTTTTTGCCGGAATTACCTCCTCACTCGCCATGGGAACACCGTTTATGGGATTTGTGGAAGACGAGTTCGGCTGGGGTCGGGTTAAGAGTGCCATTGTGCTGGGAATCATTATTTTAGTACTCGCTCTTCCCACAATTTTATTCTTCCAGTATGGCGTATTTGACGAATATGACTACTGGACAGGAACCGTATCGCTGGTCATTTTTGCTACAGCTGAAATCATTCTGTTCTCATGGATTTTTGGATTGAAAAAAGGCTGGAGAGAAATTACCCGCGGATCCGACATCAAAGTACCACACTTTTATAAGTTTGTCATTAAATGGGTTACTCCCATTTTTATCTTAACAATTTTTATCACATCGCTGTTTAAACCACTACATGGAGAAATGGCTGACTGGCAGGTGGCATTTCATCAGCTGTTTTCACACGGAACGTGGCCGTGGGCCAGTGACAGTATTATTGCCCAGGTTTTCCATATCAACGTAAAAATGATCTGGTTTAAAAACGGAATGCCTACCGGGATGTTTTTCAAAGATATGTCACGGCTTCTGCTCTTGTCCACATTCCTGGGTCTGAGTTACCTCGTACACATTGCTTCAAAAAAGAGAAAATTAAAATCTAAAAAATTACAGTCATGAGTACTTCAGCAATAATATTAATGGTTTTGGTACAAGGCTCGGTTACCGTCATAACCGCTTATTTCCTTACCAAGGTGTTGAGAACACCAAAAAAAACTAATTCGGAAGCCTCGGGTGACGACTCTGTGTCTTGATTACTGAAGCGTAACTACTACGTAGTGAACAACAACATTAAACATTGGTTTAAATCTTTTTATACCCTTCACAAGGGTGAACAACGTGGCGTTTTGATTTTACTCTTCCTGCTTGTACTGTTAGTTTGTATCAATCTTTTCCTTCCGAAAGTAATCAGGCAATCTGCAAATACTGATCCGGGCTATCAAAAGGATGTGAAACAATTTGTTATTGCCCAACAACGTTTAAACGATTCATTAAAAATTAACGAGTTACAGAAAAAAGGCGAACTAACACAGTCCCAGGCAGCCAGGTTAATTCACCCCTTCCCCTTCGATCCGAATAAGATTTCGGAAAAGCAATGGAAACAAATGGGGCTCAGCCAAAAGCAGATAAAGAATATCCTAAACTACCGGAGTCACGGAGGGATATTTTCCAAAAAATCCGATCTGCAAAGAATTTATAGTCTTTCGGAAGCAGAATACCTCGTGTTAAAACCTTATATCAGGATAAAAAAAGTGAACAAATCGGAAAAAGAAAAAAGAGGCCGTGCCACAGCAATAAGTTCCAGGCTTTCATCCCTGGAAATCAATAATTGTGACTCAGGTCAGTTGGTGAGGAACCTCCGGCTTAAGCCATGGCTTGCAGCCAGGGTTATCAAATACAGGCATCTGCTTGGTGGTTTTTATTCCAAACTCCAGCTGAAGGATGTTTATGGCCTCAAACCTGAGCTTTTTCAAAAAATAGCCCCATATATCACAGTTGACACAAACCGGATACACAAAATCGACCTGAACCATGCACAATTTAAAACCATTCTACATCACCCTTATTTTGATTATAAAACCACGAGAAGACTGATTTATATGCGAAATAAAATTCACGGATTCAGAAGTTTAACACAACTTAAAGCACAACATCTGTTTTCCGATTCCGCATTCAACAATATCCGGCATTATTTGTATATTCGCCCCTTAAAAAATTAAAACATGAGCAAAATAGGAGCTACTTTTAAAAAATTTCCGCGTACCTTCTGGATCGCCAACTCGATGGAATTATTTGAACGCTGGGCATGGTATGGATTGTTTGCCGTATTAGCTTTGTACCTCACGCAATCCACCGATACGGGAGCCCTTGGTTTCAGCCAGACCCAAAAGGGGAGCATCATGGGGACAATCACATTCATTTTATATCTTCTACCACTTTTTACCGGTTCGCTGGCCGACCGTTTCGGATATAAAAAAATGCTCATCATTGCTTTTGTAATTCTATCATCGGCTTATTACCTCATGGGACAGTTCAGAAGCTATACAGCAGTTTACGCCACATTTTTGCTTGTGGCGATTGGCGCTGCTATTTTCAAGCCCATTGTTTCGGCCACGGTTGCGAAAACCACTGACGAATCCACATCCTCCATTGGGTTTGGTTTATTTTATATGATTGTGAATATAGGTGGTTTTATCGGCCCCGTTTTTTCGTCTAAATTGAGGCATATTTACGGATGGCACATTGTTTTTCTTATGGCTGCATCTGCAATTTTAGTAAATATCATCCTCGCCATTTTCTTTTATAAAGAACCTGACCGTGTTAAAAATGAAGATTCTTTTTGGGCGTCTATTAGTAAATCGCTTAAAAACATCTTAATTGCGCTGTCGGACATGAAGCTAACCGTGTTTCTGATTATTATGATTGGCTTTTGGACCATGTTTAACCAGTTGTTTTACACCTTGCCCAATTTTATTGACCAATGGGTTGATACGGCCATGATTTACAATTGGATACATGGCTTCTCGCCGGCAATAGCTTCTGCTGTAGGCACTAAAGAGGGTATTATTGCCCCTGAAATGATGGTAAACCTGGATGCCGGTTTTATCATCCTGTTTCAAATTATCATTTCTTCACTGGTGATGCGGCTAAAACCTGTGAATTCTATCATTACCGGTATTGCAGTCGTCTCAATAGGTATTGGGCTCGCATTCGGGACAAACAATGGCTTTTACGTAATCGCTGCCATCCTTATCTTTTCGCTTGGCGAGATGGCAAGCTCACCTAAATTTACCGAATATATCGGACGTATTGCACCAAAAAAGAAAGAAGCTTTATATATGGGAACTTCTTTTTTACCCGTGGCCGTTGGAAATTATCTTGCAGGAGTATTTTCCGGTCCGGTTTATCAATCTATGTCCGATAAAGTAACTCTACTGCAATTAGAAATGGCAAAACGGGGCTTGGAAATCCCGGCTATCAGTAAAAGTTTTACACAAAATGATTATTTCAGAAAAGCTGCCGAATTGCTACACACCGATCAACATGGTTTAACACAAATGCTTTGGAATTCATATCACCCCTATCGTATATGGATGATATTCAGCGCTATTGGTGTAGTAACGATTATCGCCTTGTTTTTATACAACAAATTTGTACTTGATAACAAAAAGGCATAGCAAGCTGGAAAATGAATAATAGGTTGTTGATACATTTTTAGTTTTATGCAATCCTACATGTCAAAACCCATTATCTCATTATCACATTATCCCATTAACACATTAGCACATTATCTCATTATCCCATTAACACATTATCCCATTAACACATTATCCCATTAACACATTATCCCATTAGCACATTATCCCATTAGCACATTATCTCATTATCTCATTCCCTCAAGGTCGTATCAGGTTTTTTCCAGTAGGCATCTGTTTCATCTCCGGGTTCAGGTTCGGCTTCTTCTTCAATTTCCCAGGAATACTTTTTACGCTGCGGGCCTGACTTTCGGTAATATATAGCCATTACCAATCCTGAAAATAACCCGCCGAGATGAGATTCCCACGAAATATGTTCTTTAGGAAAAAACCCAGGGACAGCCCCCCAAATCATGCTTCCGTATAAAAAAGCCACCACGAGGGCCAGGGCAGCCAATTGTGTATTTTTCCGGATAACCCCGCTGAAAAACAAAAAAGAAGCCATGCCATAAATCAATCCACTTGCTCCGATATGATAAGCTTCGCGCCCCATGATCCACACCCAAATACCCGTCATCAGCCAAACAAAGAGTAACACCTTAACAGCCAAATTGCGATAAAAATAAAACAAGGCTACTGAAAGGATCAAAAAGGGCACCGAATTGGCCAGTAAATGTTTGAAACCCCCATGAATAAAAGGTGACAGAATAATACCCGGCAAACCATCTGCATGCAACGGATGTATCCCGAGAAAGGCCAGACTGATTCCAAAAGCATATTCGGCAAATCGTTCTATCCACATCAGTATCAGCATGAACAGAGGAACAATAAGGGCTGCATGGAAACGCTTTTTCTCAATAGACATCACTTTTGCATATCAGATTATCTCAACTCAACATTTTATTTCGTCTTTTTCACACTCGGTTTTTCCATCAATTTACCATCTACAAAAACAGCAGCTTGTATAGTTGTTCCATGCTTCACAACAAAAGGTCTGTTATATCTCTTTGAATGAATGGTAGGTGCATTTCCATCCAACGTATAACGAATTTCAGGATGATAAATTTCCGATTCTAAAGTTACCTTAAGCCCGGAGGCTGTCGTATCTTCAACGCTGATATCCACATGATAAGAACCAGGACAATAGTTATAACCCAACGCCTTATAAATTAAAAAATGCTGCTGTATACGCCGCTGAAAATCGGGCCAGTTTTTCTTATTGGCAGGTGTCCAGTCCACTTCGGCAAGTGCAGCCATTCGCGGTAATGTCATATATTGAACTTTTTTAAAATCAGGAATATATTCTGTCCACACGTTGCCCTGTGCCCCCAAAATATGCTTCGCCTCTTTGGCATTCAACTCCTCAGGAACAGGTTCATACGAATAAACTTTTTTTAAAGTAGTAAAACCGCCAATTGCCAAAGGTTGAAAGTTACGATCGGCCTGATAATGATCAAAATAGCAATAACCACCAGGGGTCATAATGGCATCATGGCCGGCACGTGCAGCGGCAATTCCCCCTTTTATGCCACGCCACGACATAACCGTAGCATTTGGAGAAAGACCACCCTGCAAAATTTCATCCCAGCCAATCAATTTACGACCATGATCATTTAAAAATTTCTCAATCCGTTGAATAAACCAACTTTGAAGTTCTTCCTCATTTTTCAAACCATCCTTTTTGATAAGCTGCTGACAAAACCGGCTTGATTTCCAACGGGCTTTAGGAACTTCATCACCACCAATATGAATATATTTTGAGGGGAACAACTCCATCACCTCAGTTAATACATTTTCCAAAAAGCGAAAGGTTTTTTCTTTGGGACAATAAATATCTTTAAAAACGCCCCATGTTGTGGCTACATGAAAAGGCCCGGGTGTACACGCCAATTCGGGATAAGCAGCTAATGCAGCACTCGAATGACCGGGCATCTCAATTTCGGGGATGATAGTTATGTGCCGTTGCGTCGCATAACGAACAATATCACGAACTTCATCTTGTGTATAAAATCCCCCGTAACGCTTTTCGTCGTAACGAACAGGTTTTTTACCATAACGGCCTATCAAAGTAGAATCGCGCCAAGCGCCAATTTTGGTCAGTTTGGGATATTTTTTGATTTCGATCCGCCAGCCCTGATCATCAGTCAAATGCCAGTGAAAAGTATTGAATTTATACATGGCAAGCATGTCGATATACTTTTTAATATCAGCCGGAGGGAAAAAATGACGGCTTACATCCAAATGCATACCGCGATACGAAAACCGGGGTTCATCTTTTATAAAACAATGAGGGACTTCAATATCTTTCTTCTCCGCTGTTCGGGTGTAAAAAGAAGAAGGAAAGAGTTGTAACAACGACTGTATCCCATAAAATACTCCGGCCGGCTTATTAGCCAGAACAGAGATAGTTCCCCTGTTCACCCTGAGTTGATACCCCTCATCACCGATGCTCATCCCCGGTGTCAACCGTAAAATAATATCGTTATCGATTTCCTTAACGCCATTAACCGGAATAATTTTCAGCTTTAGTCCTGCATACTTGTTTAATATACTGTCTAAATACTGCGCTTCAAACCGTAACGAATCGTGGTTTCCAAGCAAAATACGGCTGTTGGCAGCCAACGTAAAATACCCGGGCTGCAACCAGGCATGTGCCGGCTTTGGGATAATGTTTAAAGGCTTGGGTTTAAAATCGGTATTACATGAGAAAAAAGAAAGGGAAAGAAGAAAAAGTAAAACCAAATAAAATCGTTTCATATCGCAATGATTTATAATTAAAATAACTTACAAAAAGATCAATGAGCCTTTTCAGACCCGACTTCGAAATACTTTAGCATTCGTGGTTTGTATCCGTTTAAACCATAAAATGCTATGTAAAGATAGCTAAAAACCGGAATGATATAGGAAAGGTGGACTCCGAAATAATCAGCTACAGCACCCATGGTTACAGGCAAAACAGCACCACCGAGAATCATCATCACCAATAGTGAAGATCCCTGTGAAGTGTGTTTTCCCAATCCGGCAATAGCGAGTGTAAAAATGTTGGACCACATGATGGAGTTAAACAAACCAATTCCAATAATCGACCACATTGCCACAAAACCACTGTTTAACAGAGCAATAGCAAGCAGAACCACGTTAATTCCTGCAAAAATAAAAAGTGTGCGGTTGGGTAACGAACGTCCTGCAAAGAAAGCGAGTAGGTTGATTAGTAACAAAACCCCATAAATTGAGGCCACAGCCAAACCGTTGGTGAACCAAACAACGCCAAATGCCAAAGCCGGAATGCCCAACATTAATCCGTTTTTTAATTGTTTGTTTTTCATGTTGCTTAGTGATACTGCTCCCAAAAACCGGCCAATCATCTGCCCTCCCCAATAAAAAGCAACAAATTTACTGGCCTGTGCCGCAGTTAAGCCAGCTATTTCAGGAAGGTTCAGATAAGAAATCATCATACTGCCAATACTCACTTCCCCGCCAACATACATAAAAATGGCGATCATTCCCAGTACGAGATGGCGATAATGCAAAGCGCCAAAGCCCTTTTCAACATGATCCTGCTGAACCAATCGCGGCAAAGGCATAAGCCAGATGAAACCTGCCATCAGCAGAAATATCAAACTAAAAAACAAGTAAGGAACCTTCACAGCCGAGGCTCCTGTTGCATCTTTAAAAAATACGAAAATAAGATAACCGCCAATAACCGGCCCGATGGTCGTACCCAACGAATTAAATCCCTGGGCCAGGTTTAAACGCGCCGAAGCCGATTTCTCAGGCCCCAAAATAGCCATGTACGGATTGGCTGCAATTTGCAATAACGTAAAGCCCAATCCCATCACAAAAAGAGCTGAAAGAAAAAATCCGTAAACATGAAACTGTGCAGCCGGATAAAAAAGCAAGGCCCCCGCCCCAGAAAGGATCAATCCAAAAATAATTCCCTTTTTATATCCTATTTTGTTGATTGGGTCTCCTGATGACACAGAGATGATAAAGTACACAAGCGAACCCACAAAATAAGCCGTAAAAAAAGCAAACTGAACGAGCATAGCCTGAAAATGATTCAGCTGAAAAGCGCCTTTCAAATAAGGGATTAAAATATCGTTCAGTACCGTCATAAATCCCCACATGAAAAATAGAAAAGTCAGGCTGATAAAGGCAGAAATAAACCTATTGTTTTTTGAATTTTTTTCCATGAAGTAAAAATAGCAATTCAGCCGCAATATCAAACACCAATGCTGAAAATTTGGAAATTATCGTGTCATCGGTCAAAAATTACACTTCCACACTTTAGGCGCTCCAATTGTTACATTTACTTTGCCCTCACCACTTTTTCAACACCTTTAATTTGGGACAGACGATGTACCAATTGGGTAAGATGTTCATTATCGCGGATCATAAGGCTCAGTTTCCCTTCAAACTTTTTACCTTTGCTACGGAAACTGACCGATCGCATGTTAACGCGCAAATCATTGGCCACTAATTTTGTAATTGCCTCGACCACACCCAATTGATCTTGTCCGCTAATTTTAAGATTCACTATATAAAAGGGCTTATCGGAAGTATTAACCCATTTTACATCAATCACCCGGTAGGGGTATCGCTCTCGCAGTCGTTTAGCATTTGGACAATTTTTGCGATGAATGGAAATGCCGCCCAATGTTGTAACAAACCCAAAAACATGATCGCCGGGAATAGGATTACAACACTTGGCATATCGATAATTAACATTTTTCACATTATCACCGATATACAAAACATCCCCATCGTCGCTGCCCACAGGTTCGGTATCTTTAATTACTTTTTCCGTATTTCCAACATTTCCGGATATTTCCCCGGTTCCATCAACATAATCCAGAAGTACTTTTTTCAATAAAGCCATGTCAAGTTTATCGGTAGCCACAAGGTAATACAAGTCAACCGCCGTGTCCATCTTAAAATGTTTGACCAAAACATTAACCAGATCATCAGGACTTTTCAGTTTCCAGTTTTTAAACTTGCGCAACAACATTTCTTTACCAATTTCAGCCTCTCTATATTTTTCTTCCTTCAGTTGACGTTTGATATGGTTACGGGCTTTTTGCGTATTGACAAAAGCCACCCAGTCGGGTTTGGGTTTTTGTTGTTTTGAGGTTTGGATATCAACTTTATCACCATTTTTAAGCACATACCTGATGGGCACCAATCTATTATTCACACGGGCACCACTGCACGTAGCCCCGACATTAGTATGAATATCATAAGCAAAATCAAGAACGGTTGCTCCAAGGGGTAGTCGTCTCAAATCGCCTTTAGGCGTAAACACGAAAATATGCTCCTGCGCTTTTTTTGTACGGTAAGCATACTCCGCACCAATGGCTTCGGGATGTTCAAGCACATCCCTTACCTGTGCAAGCCAATCGTCCACTTCCTTGGTTTTCATCAGCCCCTTATACTGCCAATGGGAAGCCTGTCCCTTTTCAGCAACATCGTCCATACGAGTAGTCCTTATTTGCACCTCCACCCATTTTTTGTTGGGGCCCATCACAGTGGTGTGCAACGATTCGTAGCCGGAGGCTTTGGGTGTGGTTACCCAATCGCGCAGACGCTTGGGATTAGGTTGATAAATATTTGTTACAATGGAATAAACCCGCCAACAATCCTCCTTTTCTTTTTTTTGCGATTTGCTATCAATAATAATCCTAACGGCGAACAAATCATAAACCTCCTCAAATTCAACATTTTGTCGCTTCATTTTAGCCCAAATGGAAGGTACCGATTTCGTACGCCACTTAATATCAAATTTAAAGCCGGAAGCCAAAAGTTCACGTTCTACCGGTTGAATAAATTCCTGAATATAAACCTCTCGTTTACTTTTGGTAGCTTGTATTTTATCTGAAATGGCCATATAAATTTCAGGATACTCATAGCGCATAAGATCCTCTTCCATTTCATGTTTAATGTGATAAAGTCCCAGCCTGTGGGCGATAGGGATATAAATGTATTTTATTTCATTAAAAAACTTTTTCTTTTGCTCACGTGTAAGCAAGGCCGGATTTCTGACATCGTTAAGCCGGTGGGCCATTCTGATAAGGATCACCCGAATATCGTCAACAAACGACAAAAACATATTTCTGAATGCATCAGACTGAAAAGAGACACGTTCGGTTTGTATTGCCGAAATTTTCTTAAATCCGTTAACAATTTCCAAAACGGAAGCGCCAAAAGTAGTTCGTATCTTTTCGGCGATAGATTCGTTATCGGTATCAAAGCTGTGCAATAGTGCGCAAACGGCTGAGGTAGGCCCGAGGTTTATCTCTTTCATGGCAATTAAAGCCACATTGAGGTGATGAAGGATAAAGGGCGTTCCGTCTTCCATCAATTTCCCTTCATAAGCTACAGAAGCCATTTCGTAAGCTTTCAGGATTTGCAATCTAACTTCCCTGTCCCCACGCAAATCGGTATAATCAAAAAGCTTGTCAAGTTGTTGTGAAATTATTTTTTGGACATTATCCATCAACTTCAATTAAAATTCATCATGCAAAAGTACCCAATAATACAGGCTGTAAAAACTTAATTAATCATAAACCGGAAACATAACAATACAAGAAAAAAGTACTGGCTACATTCCACTGTCTCTGCAAAATTTTCTTTTTGCCGCCTGCTAAAACGAACTACTTTTTCTCACCTCTATCTTCCGTACCAGGGTCTTCGGCTATCGATTCCCGCATTTTTGTATCAGCAATAATATTTTTATAGCGCTGATAATCCATAATGCCCAGATTGCCCGAGCGGAAAGATTCTGCAATAGCTTTTGGAATTTCTGCTTCGGCCTGTATCACATTGGCCCGTGCCTCCTGTGCTTTGGCCTTCATTTCCTGTTCGGTGGCAACAGCCATAGCACGTCTTTCTTCCGCTTTTGCCTGTGCAATATTTTTATCGGCATTAGCCTGATCCATTTGCAACACTGCACCAATATTTTTTCCGATATCAATATCAGCAATATCAATAGAAAGGATTTCAAAAGCTGTTCCCGAATCCAGTCCTTTGTCCAACACAACCCGGGAAATACTATCAGGATTTTCCAAAACAGCTTTATGCGAATGGGCAGAACCGATTGAAGAGACGATTCCTTCGCCCACCCTGGCTAATACGGTTTCTTCACCGGCACCACCAACCAATTGTTGAATGTTTGCCCGAACAGTTACTCTGGCTATGGCAATCAGCTGAATACCATCTTTGGCTACGGCTGTAACTCTTTTTGTATCAATTACTTTAGGGTTTACCGACATCTGCACAGCTTCCAATACATCACGACCTGCGAGGTCGATGGCAGTAGCGGTTTTAAAATTGAGGTTCATATTGGCTTTATCTGCTGAAATAAGCGCATTAACAACCTGCTGCACCCGGCCTCCGGCCAGAAAATGCGCTTCCAGATCATCCCGTTTCAGGGCAATACCCGCTTTTGTCGCTGTAATTAAGCTTCTGACAATAATTTGTGGCGGAACTTTACGCCAGCGCATCAGTACCAGCTGTATCAACGAAATCCGTACACCGGAAACAAAGGCCGTAAACCAAAGTCCGACCGGAATAAAATAAAGTAAAATCCAAAGGAGAAAAAGGGCTCCAATTCCCGTTGCCAAAATCAAATAAATATTCATTATTTAAGGTTTTATGGGTTTAATATAAATTTTATTTCCTTCAATTCTCCTGATTTCGATGGGCGTATCAGGGTCGATAAAAGCAGTGCCGGCATCCACCTCCAGTTCATACTTTCCAAATTGGCCTTTTCCCATGGGCGCGCACCGCGTAACACTTACACCACGGTCACCTGCTCGTAACCCCATCCCGTCAAGTGTTCTTACTTTTCCTGTAATAGTCGTATCCAAACGGGCCTTTTTCCATGTTTTTGACCGAAAAACCAACACCAGGGTTATTACGTTAACCACAACGGTAATGAGCAGGGTAAGGTTTCCGGCAAAAGCCCCCTCTTTGGCATAAGCCAGCCAAACACCGGCCACAAGCATTAAAAAGCCCACCACACCGGCCAACCCCGCACCCGGAATGACCAAAATTTCAAGCACCAGTAACAAAATACCGATCAAAATAAGGATACCGATTACTGCCCACATATTACTGAATCTCCACAGTTAAATTTCTAAACGACAACTCATCAAAGCATTGTTTCAGTTCCTCGAAACAGCCCTTTTTTACCACGCATTTTCCTTTGTAATGGGCAATCATAGCACAAGTTTCGGCCTGATGTGCCCCATGGCCACATACCTCTATTAAAGTGTTAATTACATAATCGAAAGTATTATAATCGTCGTTAAATAAAACCAGGTTCTTCAGCGAAGTGAGGTCCTCATGAATAAAAATATCCGGCTTCCTTTTTTCTTTAATACTCATTTTTATTCTCAATGATTCTCAACAAATATAGTGAAAAAATACTTATACTTTTTTAACGATTGTAATATGCTGAGACAAAGCTATTCATATCGTAAGGCACGAGATGGGGTGATGCGTGTGATATAAAAAGAAGGTAAAATAAGCATCAGGATAGACAAAAGGAAAACCCCTGTGTTTATTAATAGAAATCCGGGCCAATGTAACTCGACCGGCACATAAGAAACATAATAATTCTGTGCATTCAGTTTAAACAAGTGAAAATAATACTGGATCGAGTAAAACCCAATTCCCAGCAGATTCCCCCAGAACATCCCCCACAAAATAATGTAGGTTGCCTTGTACAGAAATATTTTGCGGATGGAATTATTATTTGCCCCCAGTGTTTTCAAAATGCCCACCATCCCGGTACGTTCGATGATAAGTATAAAAAGCGTGGAAATCATGGTGATACCGGCGACAATCAACATCAGCACCAAAATAACTACCACATTGGTATCCAGCAAACTAAGCCAGCTAAATACTTCGGGATATTTGTCGTAAACGGTTTGAATATTCAAATTGTAAGGGATAGATTTATAAATCCGTTGTGCAACAATACGGACATGTGTCAAATCTTTTACCTCAAGTTCGATGCTTCCAACCTGATGTGGATTCCATCCATTCAAAGCCTGTATTTGTCGCAGATCGCAAATAACAAACCGGCTGTCAAATTCATCAATCCCTGTACTATAAATTCCTGCCACCAATAACTTTCTACCGAGAGCACCGGCATGTTGCCCGCTCACAAACCAAATCCGTACAGGGTCGCCCACTTTAAGCAAAAGCTTATTAGCCAGTTTTTTAGAGATCAGAACATCTCTTGACGCCTCTTTTGTTTTAAAATCAGGAAGTTGCCCGGCATTCAGATTCTTTCTTAAAAATGTCCAGTCGTAAGCTGCATCTACCCCTTTAAGTATAATGCCTTGCATTTGATATTTGGTTTTCAGCACACCCGCTTTCTGAGCTACAAATTGAATATGATTTATATCGGGATTGGCTTTGAGTTTTTTTAAAAAAGAAGCCTGAACCGTCAGGGGTGATTCTTCCATCGATTTATTTTGATCAAAAGGAATCACCTGTATTGGCGCGGCAAAACCCAGCATTTTATGACTGATGGAATGTTTAAAGCCAATTACAATAGCCACCGAAGCCAGAATTAAAGCCAGGCCCAGCGCAATACTCAGTATAGCAATACGCACAACAGGTTTGGCAAAAGTTTCGGTACGTCCCGGTGCAATCCGCTTGGCAATATAATATTCGAAGTTCAAATTCTCTTTTTTCTACAAATTTACGTTTTCCTTCCATTTACATGGGAGCGTTTTGTATTTTTACAAATTAAATTCTTGTTTTCCATGAAAACCAATCTATTCCTATTCCTTTCCACATGGTTCCTGATTCAAATGGTTTCTGCACAGCCCAGCCTTACCCGCTTTGATTCCATAATAACCGGCGACCAGCAAATGGAAATATTTTTACCCCTTCTTAAAAACAAAAATGTGGCGGTGGTTGCCAATCATACTTCAATGATTAATGGTACAAACCTTGTTGACAGCCTGCTTCATGCAGGCATCAGTGTAAGTCGTATTTTTAGTCCCGAACACGGCTTTCGCGGAAACCGGGATGCCGGCGCTAAAATTAAAAACGGGATGGATCCTGAAACCGGATTACCTGTAATATCGTTATACGGAAAGCACAGGAAACCCGACAGCTCAGATTTAAAAAATGTGGATATAGTGGTTTTCGATCTGCAGGATGTTGGCGTTCGTTTTTATACCTACATCTCAACCCTGAGCCTTGTGATGGAGGCTTGTGCCGAACAAAACATTCCGATAGTCGTACTTGACCGTCCAAACCCGAACGGTTTTTATGTGGATGGCCCGGTATTGCAGAAAGGATATGAATCTTTTGTAGGCCTGCATCCCATTCCGGTGGTTTATGGAATGACTATTGGCGAATATGCCCGCATGGTGAATGGTGAAAAATGGTTGAAAAACGGACTGCAGTGCAAGCTCACAGTTATTCCGCTAAAAAAATACAATCACAACATGTTGGTAAAACTTCCCGTTAAGCCCTCCCCTAACCTACCCGACTGGCAAGCCGTATATTTGTATCCTTCACTTTGCTTTTTTGAAGGAACGGTGGTGAGTGTCGGGCGCGGTACATCAAAACCATTTCAGATTTACGGACACCCTCAAATGAAAGGCAGCTTTTCTTTTGTTCCCGTCAGCACCCCCGGAGCAAGTTTACATCCTAAATTTGAAAACAAACAATGTAAAGGTTTCGATTTAAGCAACTACGCAAATAATGTTGACCATAAACCCGCCCAAATTCATTTAAAGTGGCTGATTACGGCATACAAACAAATTGGTAAAAAAACCACCTTCTTCAATCATTATTTCAACACCCTGGCCGGAACCGATATGTTACAGAAACAAATAGAGGCTGGAAAATCGGAAAAACAAATCCGCCAGAGCTGGCAAAATGATTTGAAAAAATTTCTGCTAATCAGGAAGAAATATTTATTGTATCCTTAAAAGCCGAAATACAAACAGAATTCAGCAGTTTATTTTTCTATCAAACTGTAAAGCAACTCTATTTCCTGAGGCCAAAGGTCAGTATTGGGAGTTTCCAAAATCATCGGTATATCATCAAAACGCGGGTCGTTCATAATACGACGGAACAGGTCGATGCCAATAAAACCTTTCCCAATGCTGTCGTGGCGGTCAACACGGGTAGCCAACTCCTTTTTTGAATCGTTCAGGTGCATACCCTTCAGATATTGAAATCCCACAATAGCATCAAAATCAGCAAAAGTTTTGTTAAACCCCTGCTCCGTTTTAATATCATATCCCGACGTGTAAGCATGACAGGTGTCAATACAGACGCCAACACGGCTTTTGTCCTCCACCCCGTCGATAATGGCCGCCAGTTGCTCAAACCGGTAACCCATGTTAGAACCTTGGCCTGCTGTATTCTCAATGACGGCAATCACGCCATTTGTTTTGTCGAGTGTAATATTGATAGATTCGGAAATTGTCTGCAAGCATGTATTTTCCGTGACTTTTTTCAAATGCGAACCCGGGTGAAAATTAAGCCGGTCAATACCGAGCAGTTCACAACGGTGTACCTCATCCAAAAAGGCTGTACGTGATTTTTCCAAAGCCACGGTATCAGGATGTCCCAAATTAATCAAATAACTATCGTGCGGTAAAATCTGGTGAGGTTGATAACCATATTTTTCGCAATTTGCCTTAAACTGGTCAATATTTTTTGAAGTCAACGGTTTCGATACCCATTGACGCTGGTTTTTGGTAAACAAGGCAAAGGCTTTGGCACCAATGGCATGTGCATTTACCGGGGCATTTTCAACCCCTCCGGAAGCACTGACGTGCGCACCTATATATTTCATTTTTCTGTTTTTATTATCCTATTATTATCTGTTACTTGCCGTCTTCCGATCTTCTTCAAATGTTTCAACAACAAGTGACCTTATTTTCAGCTCTTTTCCCTGAATAATCTCGTGAAAAAGGCTGTTGCATTTAGGACAGGCATCGTAAACCTGCTGAATTTCAAAAACATGGCTACAGTCGGCACATCTTGCTTTGGCCGGCACTTTATCTACAATAATTTCAGCATTTTCGAGAAGGGTACCGTGTACGGCCGCTTCAAGGGCTGTATCCAATGCATAGAACTCTATTCCGGCCATTGTTCCTATTTCCAGAACCAATTGTGAAATCACACTTGCAGCAGCTTTTTTTGCCTCTTCTTCAGCCAACTCCACAATACTCATGGCTATTGAAAATTCATGCATATCATTATTTTTTCTAAACCGATACAAACCAACGATGGCCTGTCATTCCTATAAATAGCGAGCTCCAAATATCAAATAAATCACAAACTTTAATTTACACACTACAAACAATCGATATTTAGTTTGAAATTTCGATATTGGAATTACAAAGTCCTTCCGGGATAAACTTTCAGGGCTTCATCCAACAGTTTTACCGAACGCTGCAAATCTTCCACCTTCAACACATAACTGATGCGGACTTCATCTTTTCCTTTACCCGGCGTAGCATAAAATCCGGAAGCAGGTGCCAGCATAACCGTCTGATTTTCATATTCAAAATCTTCAAGTAACCAACGACAGAATTTATCGGAATCATCGATAGGCAAACGGGCTACAACGTAAAAAGCACCGGCAGGATTGGGGCAATAAGCGCCTTCAATTTTGTTAATTCCCTCCACTACAACATTTCGACGGGCCACATACTCCTTAATTACAGCATCAAAATATTCATCCGGGGTATCCACAGCAGCCTCGGCAGCCACCTGTCCGAACGTAGGTGGGCTTAAACGGGCCTGAGCAAATTTCAAAGCGGTGGCCATCACTTCTTTATTTCGGGAGATCATCCAGCCAATGCGTACACCACAAGCGCTGTAACGTTTAGAAACAGAATCGATTAAAATTACATTCTGTTCAATTCCTTCCAAATGCATGGCAGTATAATGTTGATGGCCATCATAGACAAACTCGCGATAGACCTCATCAGCAATGAGATAAAGGTCGTATTTTTTCACGATATCGCGCAAAGTTTCGAGCTCTTCCTTCGAATAAAGGTATCCCGTTGGGTTGTTGGGATTACACACCAAAATGGCCTTGGTTTTATCCGTAATATTTTTTTCAAAATCTTCGATGGGAGGCAAAGCAAAACCACTTTCAATGCCGGAAACAATCGGCCTGACTTTAATACCGGCATTGGTAGCAAATCCGTTATAATTGGCATAAAAAGGTTCAGGGATAATCACCTCATCATCCGGGTCCATAATACTTTGAAAAGCAAACAACAAGGCTTCCGAAGCCCCTGCCCCCACAATAATCTGATCAGGAGTTACGTCGATATTTACTGATTTGTAATACTTTACCAAACTTTCGCGGAAGGATAAGATTCCGGCAGAATGGCTGTACTCAATCACCTTATGGTCATAATTACGGACAGCATTCAGTGCCACTTCGGGCGTTTCAATGTCGGGCTGACCAATGTTGAGGTGAAAAACTTTCCGGCCTTTCCGTTTAGCTTCTTCGGCAAATGGAACCAGTTTACGGATGGGCGATTCGGGCATCTGCTGCCCTTTTAATGATATTTTAGGCATTTTATTCGATTTAATTAATTTTTAAACGTCTATTTTGAAATCGGACCTGCACTATCCTGTTTCAGCGGAAGTACCGGCTTGGGCCTGGGTACCACCCGCCCTTTGATGCGTAAAACGATTGTTTTAGGAGCATTGGAATGTACTGTAACAGTTTTGTTAAAAGCGCCAAAAAGATGCGTGTTATATGTAACTTTAATTTGTGCAGAATCACCGGGCAAGATGGGTTCTTTGGGCCACGAAGGCACCGTGCAACCACATGATGAACGGGGACGTGATAAAATGAGGGGCTCCTTGCCCGTATTCACAAATTTAAAAGCAAAAGTACCGTCGGCACCCCTGTAAATTTTTCCAAAATTGTGCATCACCTGTTTAAAAGTGATTTGTGCGGCAGTACCTGTTTCTTTAACATTCTGGCTGAAAGCCTGTAAATTAAGGCTTAGCAAAACAACAATCACGATTACAATCTGTTTTTTCATGATAGTATTCCTTTCAATTGAGTAGCAAAGTTAATAATAAAACCAGCTACTTCCACAAACAATTGAGCACGATTAAGACGATTCCCGTACAACGAATCCATTATTGCAATACATCGTTTTTTCCAAAACAAAACAGTATTTAACGTAGTTTTGTTCATTCGAAGTTTTTTAATCAACCTTAACAAAAAAAAGAGATGGCAGAAAAGAAAGCATTTGGACTCTGGAGTGCAGTATTTATTGGCTTAGGTTCCATGGTTGGAGCCGGAATTTTTATTGTTATCGGCCAAGCAGGGGCCATTGCCGGGAACATTGTTTGGGTATCATTTATATTTGGCGGTATTTTGGCCCTGCTCAGCGGTTATTCTCTGGCAAAGCTGGCCATTCGCTATCCTTCGCGGGGCGGAATAATAGAATATCTTGTTCAGGCATACGGCGAAGGCATTTTTTCAGGTGCCGCAGGCGTACTCTTTTATCTCTCACAACTCATTGCCATTGCCGCTGTGGCAAAATCGTTTGGCGTATATGCCGCCACTTTTATGCATGGCAGCAACCTTGTGTTTTGGGCAAATGCTTATGCAATTGGTGTGGTGGCCCTGTTTACACTAATTAATCTTGTTGGTGCCGCTGTGGTGGCAAAATCTGAAAATATAATAGTTATTATTAAACTGACCATTTTAATCGCATTTGCTATTATTGCCTTGTTCTCCATTAATCCGAAGTTACTGAGTACAGCTGATATGCCCCCACTTAACAATATGCTTTTTGCCATTGGCATTACATTTTTTGCCTACCAGGGCTTCAGTGTGATTACCAACACTGTGGAAGATATGACGCAACCGGAAAAGAACATGTTAAAAGCCATGGTGATTTCCATTTTAATGGTAGCCGGCCTTTACATCATCACCAGTATTGCTGTTTTGGGAAACCTGCCTCTTTCCAAAGTGATTTCAGCCAAAGATTATGCCCTTGCCGAAGCTGCCAGGCCGATTTTGGGAGCTATCGGATTTAAAATTATAGCTGCTACTGCCCTGTTAGCCACCGCATCTGCCATAAATGCCACGCTTTATGCAACCACCGAAATTGGTTATACACTTGCTAAGGAAGGCGATCTCCCCGAGGTTTATGACCGTAACATCTTTCACTCCTACGAGGGACTTATTGTCAGCGCACTCATCGTAATTCCCATGTTGTTATTTTTCAACCTCTCGCAGATTACAACAGTAGCAGCGCTGGCAGTTCTTATCATTCAGGGACTTACGCACATCGGACACTTGCTTAAAATTAAGGAAACCGGTGCCAGCCTGTGGCTCGTACTTTTAGCTGTTGCTGTTACCCTTTCGGTAATTGTCCTCACCTTAATTTACACCAGTAAAAGTATGCCTGATCTGATTTATTATATTTTGGGTGCATTTGTGCTTTCAGCCTTGTTTGAGCTGGTATTGCGATTGTTCAGCGGACGGATTATCCGGAAACAAATTACAGGATTCATTGAAAAACTGGAACAGAAAATATAAAACGGTTTCAAAAACATTTTTTCAGAATCTATTTGGATAATGATTTAATTTTTTACTTTTGCAGCCTCAAAACGGCGAGATAGCTCAGTTGGTTAGAGCGTCGGATTCATAACCCGGAGGTCCCGAGTTCAATTCTCGGCCTCGCTACGAAAGACCTGGTGCAAAAGCATCGGGTCTTTTTTATTTTTTTGGGGGGTTTGTTTTGGTTGTCATACATCCGTCAGACGATAGCCAAACAATGGTCAGACAATGGTGAGACAATGGTCGGGTGAATCATCAATTTTCATGGACGCCCGTCATTCCTTATGGCGAATTATCCCTTTTTAGCTTAAATTCTCCTGAATACCCACCTGTTTAAAGCCTTTTAAATGCCTTGTAAGATTTGCCGGAGTGTTTTTTCCTGGTGCAATGATTCTCACATCGTCCATTTTCACTACTTTTGACGCTTTAACAAACAATGAATTTGAAAGCACTCATCATAATTTTCAGCTTTTTTCCAGCGCTTCTCCCAGGGGCATCCCTACAAGCTCAGGATAACTACCCTTTTCTTCCCCATGAAACCTTGAAGATACTGGCCTACTACAATTTGGGGCCAATTTGGGTTCATGCCGGGGACGTGGAGATGACTGCCAATGTAGTAAATTATCATGGAGAGAAATGTGTTGATCTCAACGCTACAGGGTACTCCTTGAAAAAATGGAGTTTTATCTTTTCGGTAACGGATCATTACCAAGCCATTGTAGCGCTAAAAGGTTTTAAACCTGTTTTTTATGAGAAAAATACGATGGAAGGCGGCTACTGGATTCATAATATTTATCATTTTAACTGGCATAAAAAGCAACTTAGGGTTTATACTGAATCGAAACGATACCCGGCCAAAGACACCACATACTATTTGAACAGACCTTTGTATGATGTTTTGAGTGCAACTTATTATTTAAGGACATT
>CAJXKB010000031.1 GCA_913055825.1 uncultured Bacteroidota bacterium | reverse complement strand
GTCTAGAATATAATTATCTGAAGCTGTGAGCAAAGCTTAGGCCGAGCTGAGGTTACTTAATTACACTTGTACTTTGCTGCGCGTGTCGTCCAGAGCTGTTTGTGTACCAAACACATGCAGTATGTCACCAAGTTGAAAATATGTTTCTCCGTGTGGGATAAAGATTTCGTTTCCACGTTTTACCATCATCAAAATTGCATCGCCATGGAAGGGTATTTCTTTAATATGTTTGCTTTCAAAATTTTTATTTGTAATAATAATTTCTTCCACACTAAAGTTCTCAAAGGATTCTACGATATCATGATAAGTGGCAGGTCGCAAAATGAGGTTTTCGATAGCTGTTGCGACAATGCGATGCACATCAATGGACTCAACACCTGTTTTATGGAGTTTTTCCATACAAGGCATTTTACAAGCCCTGGTAATGACGCGCTCGTGTAACAAATTGTTGCGTAAAAGATTGACTACTTTAAAATTTTGTTTATCATCACCAGTTTCTACCACTACATAATTATTATCGGTTAAATGCAGGTTAGTATAAACTAACGGATCATTTCCGTTACCATTCACAACATTAATACCTTTGTTTTTAATTTCCTGATATCGTTGACGGTCCTTTTCAATAATAATAACTTTCTTGCCATGGACACTCATCCTTCGTGCTAATAATACAGCGGTACTGCTTCCGCCTACAATGACAGTTTTTCCTCCTTCGGTGATATTGACCGGATATATCCAGTTGAACAAAACAGGTGATATTAAACAACTTAGAACAGCCATAAGAATAAAACTGGCATTTATACCTGGCGTAATCACACCCAATTTCAGGCCGATGGCAGAAGCTGCAATAATCAGGCTCAGGCGTGATGACATGAGAAATCCTCCTGCAAGTGCTTTTTGTCTTCCAAACAAACGCACCCAAATAATGGAAGGTATAATTTTGACTGCCAGCAAAATAACCAAAAGGAGAATCAGAAAAATAATCAATGAGCTATCAAATTCTTTAAAAGCACCAACATCGAATCCCATTCCTACCATAACAAAGAAAATGGGAATAAAAAAGCCGTAGCCCATCCCATCAAGCTTTATCAAGAGAACGGAACGCTGCTTGTGCAACATGGTCGACATAAGTAAACCACTGAGGAAAGCCCCTAACAAGACAACTTCTTCACCAATATATTGGGCAATAACTACAAAAACAAGTATAAGCAAAACGGTGCTGCGTACCTGTATTTGTGAGGCTGCATGTGCCAGCTGGTACGACAATCTTTTTAAAATGATCAGATGCTTTAAGCGCTCGCTCAGCCGGTAAAAAATATAAAAAACCAGAAAGAGAAGGGGAATATATAACAACTCAATTTTAAAGCCATTGCGAATGGTAAAAGCGGTGAATGTAAACAAAATGATACTAAAAATATCTGCCACCGCAGCAGCAATGATAATCATTTGGCCGTACCGGCTCAAAAGCTCTCCGCGGTTTTTCAAAATGGGGAGCACAATACCCACAGAGGTGGTTACCATGATGAGGCTAAAATACCAGTAATGGGGAATATCCACAAAATAAGAAAGAAGTAAAGTTCCAAAATATGATAAGATAATGGCTACAACAAAATGGCTGAAACCAACCAGCAGTGGGTTTTTAATAAATCCGGAATAATTGATCTTTTTCTTTGGAAATGATGAAACAATCTGATCCACATCAATTTCCAATCCACCTAAAAACATTAAAAAGATAAAGCCCGAAAGAGCAAGAAATTCTAAAATATGATAGCTGTCGGTATTGTGATTGGTCATAAAATAATGGCCAATAATAAATCCCAATACAATTTCGAGAATAACAGAAGGAACTTTTTTTAACTTTAGTAACGAAAGTGAAATAGGTGCAAGCCATGCCAATGCAATTACAATAAGTAATGGAAAATAATTGAAATGGAATGAGAGACTCAACAATGTCATTATTTGATGGTTTGTTTTATTGTAATTTACTCTTGAGGTAAGGAATGTAACAAAATTACTTCGTAGTATCCTGTCACTTTATTTCGTTACAAATATATGAATTTTGGGGCATGAAAGCCGTGTATCATTTTTTTCAATATTTTTGAAAGACAAAAAAAACAAATGCCATGGAAATAAGTACACGTTTTATTAAAACCTCACTTGTGTTAATTGTTGTGGGAATTTGGATTATCGTTTTTCAAAATGCCGGCATCATTCCCCAACTGGCGCCTCAAAAAATTGCAGTTGATTCGACCATGCAAGTCAGCGGCTCGGTGGATGTTGACAATACGGTGTTTATTAAGGGTTCGGTGAACGCCAATATTGAAAGCATCAATGGTTATAATAAGTTTTATAAAGACCCACGCACCGGACTGTATTATGTAATTCCTACTACGGATCCGTATCAGTAGTTTAATGGTGCCGGTGGTTGATGAAAATATTATCGGAATAGTTATTTCTCGTAAAAGTGCATTTCCAGGATATAGTTATACACTTTTTCGGGCATCCAGAACGACATGTCTTTTTTTTCTTTAATGCCCCGGCGGATGAAACTGGAAGAAATTTCAAGCAGGGGCGCATTAAACTGCCTGATATTCGGATGATTTTCGTATGCGCCCAAGGTATATCCCGGCCGTGGATAAACGTACAACTGATATTGGCTGAGCAGGGCCTCGTAATTTTTCCATTTATGGAAATGTTTAAAATTATCAGTACCGCCAATCAGGATAAATTTATGTTTGGGATATTTTTCGCTTAGCCACGTGAGTGTGTCAATAGTATAAGATGGTTTAGGCATTTTAAATTCAATATCGGTTACCTTCAAATGCGGGTGATCTTCCACAGCAAGGCGAGCCAATGCCAATCTGTGATAATCTGCTAAAAGACCGGATTTTGGTTTGAGCGGATTTTGGGGCGAAACCACCAGCCAGACTTCTTCCAGATCGGTAAATCCGGCCATATAATTGGCGAGAATTAAATGCCCGGTATGTATGGGGTTAAATGATCCAAAGACCAGTCCGGTTTTTATTTTTTTTGTTTCCATTAAATTAGCCGGTAATTTATATGATTTTACACTTTTGGTTTGATTAGTATTTTCCCTTCACTCATTTTACGGATATAGCCTGTTAACCCTTTTACAATATTTTCGTAGCCGGTACTGCCCTGAATGCGGGTTTGGTAATTCTTTTGTATAAATTGCTGTTGCATTTCGTGCGAAATTTCATCAAAATAGTCATCATCCAGTTGTTGACGCCAGGCAGGCAGGTTAAATCCACTGATGACTTTGTCATTAAAAATCAGATCCATGGTTGAGACTCCTGAAATGGCCTTGGTGGAGAGCCCTCCATAGACCACTAACTCGGCATTATCGGGCATGGCATTGAAAATACGACCCGAAAGTGAGCCACCTACTGCATCAAAAGCCAGGCGGGCATCAAGTTTCAGGCACAATTCAGATAGCTTTTTATCAAAATGTTCGTCGTCTTCCAATAAAACATATTGAGCCCCGTTTTTTAGCAGTGTTTCCATACTCTCCCGTTTCCTGACGATATCAATCACCTGTATGTTCAGTTCCCCGGCCATTTGGCGAACGAAAGTGGCAACCTGTCCACCGGCTGCGTTCTGGACGACTGTTCGATTATTACGAAGCAGGGCAATATCAAGCAACCCTCTTGCCGTAAAAGGATTAACAGCGAAACAGGCAGCCTGGTCCATATCCATGGCATTGTCAAGTACCACCATTTCATTTTTGTTGACACAAACGTATTCGGCCCAACTTCCATCGCAATCGGCCTGGCCGAAAAAACTCACTTTGCTTCCGATAAGATGTTCGGCTCCTTCGCCGGCATCAATAATACGCCCCGAACCTTCAAAACCGGGAACTGCCGGGAGGCTTTTCACTACATTATAACCTCCTTCCATAAAAGCAATGTCCGATGGGTTACAAGGCGCACCATGAACCTTAATAAGCACCTCATCCTTACCGGGTTGTGGTAATTTATCATCCACAACCTTTAGGCTGTAAATAGCCCTGAGGATATTTTTGTTGTAGGCAGGTAAGATGATTTTTTTCATATGCTAAAAATTTGATTCGGTTGTTTTATCCAAGAAAAGCTTTTACAAGTTTCACGCTCTCTTGTTCTGCTTTTTCAAGTTCATCGTTTATTATCACAACATCAAACTGATTTTCAAATTTCAATTCATAGGTTGCCCTGTCAATTCTTTTTCTGATACTGGTTTCATCCTCGGTAGAACGGTTACGTAACCTTTGTTCAAGAATTCCTATTGACGGAGGTTTCACAAAAACAGCCAACGCCTCGTCGCCAAATATTTTTTTTATGTTTAGCCCGCCTTTTACATCCACATCAAAAACCACTGTTTTACCATCCTTTTGCAGGCGTTCGACTTCCGATTTCAGGCTGCCGTAAAACTGATTGTCGTACACTTCCTCCCACTCTACAAAAGCTCCTTCTTTAATTTTTTTCTTAAATTCCTCCACAGTTAAAAAAAAGTAATCTTTCCCGTCTTTTTCTCCGGGACGCGGTGCCCGGCTGGTAGCCGAAACCGAAAATGCCAGTTGGGGAAATTGCCTCATTAAATAATGCACCAGCGTTGTTTTCCCTGATCCCGAGGGAGCAGAAAAAATAAGTAGTTTACCTTTTCGTTTTGATCTTTCCATTTATAAAATATTCAGCATTTGTTCTTTTATTTTTTCCAATTCGTCTTTCATCAATACCACAAGTTTTTGTAAAGATGCATCGTTGGCTTTTGAACCCAGAGTATTAATTTCGCGTCCAATTTCCTGTGTTACAAAAGCCAGCTTTTTGCCCACAATTTCTTCTGAATCGAGAACTTCCAAAAAATAGTCACAGTGCTTTTTTAATCGTACTTTTTCTTCGGTTATATCCAGTTTTTCAATGTAAAAGATAATTTCCTGTTCCAAGCGGTTTTTATCGTATTTGAGATTGGTTAAATTTTCTTCGAGACTTTTTTCTATTCTTTCACGAATGCGGTCGATACGTGCAGTTTCATATTCCGGAACCTGTTGGAGCAATTTTAATACTTTATCAATTCGTAAACGAAAATCTTTTTCCAAAATACTTCCTTCGTGTGTCCTGAAAGTGTTTACGTTGAAGATAGCTTCTTCTACGGCCGTCTGCAATAATTGCCAGTCATGGGCTCCCAATTGCTCTTCTTCTGCAGAAAAAACATCAGGAAGCCTACTGACGACAGCCAAGAGGTTATCTGACTCCTGGCCCAATTCACCGGCAAGATTATTCAATTCGGTAAAATATTGTTTAGCAATTGATTTATTGAGTTTTAGAGGACTGGATTGCTTTTGGTCATTTCTACTAATGCTAAAATCAACTTTTCCTCTTTGTAGCAGTTTCGACACCATACTTCTCAACTCAATTTCTTTCTCCTTAAAGATTTGGGGAATTCGCATGTTAATATCCATCTGCTTACTGTTCAGCGTCCGGATCTCTATACTAAAAATATTGTTTTTTAATTCTGCTTCGGCTTTACCATAGCCGGTCATTGATTTAATCATATAAAATAATTTAAGGACAAAGATACAGAAACTATGGCCGTTTCCGAATGTATATTTTGAAACCGTGTTTTTAACTTAAAGTTTAGAATAAAAGATATCCCGCTATTTCTTATGAATACTCAATTTGAATTCCTAAATTTGCTGCTATCATGAAATATTTATTCTACATCCTCATTTTTGGTTTAATATTTCCATTAGTTACCGTGGCCGGTGAAACACAAATTATTGATAGCTTACAAAACCATTTGCAACGGGCAAAAGGTGCTGAAAAAGTAATGATACTTATTAAACTTTCCGAACTCAACCGTAGTGTTTCGTTGAGCGATTGTGAAAATTATGCAATCCGGGCCATTAATTTGGCGGAAAAGATCCATTCTGATTCGCTGGCCGGGTTAGCATCTAAATCGTTGGGAGTAAGTTACTATCTGTTGGGAAAGACCCCAAAAGCATTATCATATTTTAAAAAAGGATATGCGTTTTTTAAAGCGGCAAATAATAAAAAAGGAATATCGGATTGTGTGAATGATATCGGATTAGTGTATGATGCATGGTCGAAATATGACGAAGCCTATAAGTATTATAAGGAATCGTTTGAAATTGAAAAAGAATTGAAAAATGAAAAAGGTATGGCTACTTCGCTGCTAAACATTGGCAACATTAATTATTACAGAAAACAATATGCCGATGCGCTGGATGACTTTTTCCAGGCATTCAACCATTTCTCAACCATCAACAATCTGGACGGAATAGGTATGGCTTATCTAAATATAGGAGTGATTTACAATCAGTTAATGGACTTTCCAAAAGCTATTGAATTTCTTCAGAAATCGCAAGATATTTATTCGAAAACCGGCGACGTGAGAAATTTGTCACGCGTGTTGAACAATATGGCAGATATTTATAGCGAACATACCAAAAAATATAAAAAAGCACTGCTTTTGTACGACAAAGTTTTACAAATGAAAATCAATATTGGAAGCAAAGTAGGGGTGGCTTTGGTAAAAAACAACCTGGGTGTTTTGTATGGCCACATGGATAATTTATCGATGGCTGAAACCTATTTCAGGGAGAGCCTGAAAATTTATAATAACCTGGAAGACAAGTCGGGCCAATGCCTGGTTTATTATAACTGGGGGTTAGTTTTGCAAGCTTCCGGTAAACATAAAGCAGCTTTGGATAAATATTTGCGTAGCCTGGCACTTGCAAAAGCAATTGGGTTGAAAGAATACATAAACGATAATTATAAAAACTTGTTTAAAAGTTATGCTGCACTGGGCGAGTACGGACACTTCAACAAATATTATAATTTGTATGAAACAAACCGGGATACCCTGGCTGAAGCAAAACTGAAAACCCAGGTTGCTGAATTGGAAACCCGGTATAAAGTAAAACAACTAATTAAAAAAGACCAAAACCTCGAACAAAAGAGCCTGAATCAGTTGCGCGAACTGCGCAGGCTGTATGTATTATTGACGATTATTTCCCTGGCATTTATTGCAGTAATTATTGCTTTGTTTTTTTATTTTAGGCTTAAACGGGCCAATTCGGAAGTGAAAAACAACAAAGAGCAAGGTTGATAACAATTTGATTATATGATAGCATGGTAAATTTGGAAGAAAAATATCACCTGTTTTCCGATCCGTTTCAATATTATCAGTCGATGCTGGAGGATATTGAGAAAGCAAAAACCTTTGTTTATATAGAAACTTTCCGCATTGGTCATGATGTGATAGGCGAACGCTTTCGAGATATGCTTACCAGGATGGCCAAAAAAGGTGTCGAAATAAAACTGTTAATAGACTATTGGGGTGCCGGCACTACGCGGTCCGGTTTTTTTGAGCCTTTAATCCAGGCCGGAGGTGAGGTTCGTTTTTTTAAAAAGATTAAATATAATTTCGACTTTTTTACGAGAAGCCACCGGCGTAATCACCGGAAACTGTTGCTTATCGATAATAAAATCTCTTACATCGGATCATCAAACCTGACCGGTTATAATTTAAATTGGCGTGAATCCGTTTTGCGGATGGAAAGTGATATTTGTCCTATTTTTAAAAAATTATTTCTCCAGGATTTTAAAATTTATAACCGTTATTTTTTCAGTAAAGCGTATTACACGTTGCCCAAAAAGAAAAATGGTTTTGAAATTGTTCGTGATGTACCGATGATTGCCAAAAAGAAGATCAGCGATAAGTTTATCCGTTTGATCAAAAAAGCCGGTGAATCAATCTGGATTGAGACACCATATTTTTTACCGGGGTTCATGTTTCGTAAGGCGCTCATGGACGCCACGCAGCGCGGCGTTGATGTGGTTGTGATTATGCCCCGGAAATCAGACGTGAACCTGGTTGATATTTTACGAAACAAATATCTCGGGCCTTTACATAAAAAGGGTATTCGTTTTTTGTTTTACGAGCCTAATAATTTGCATGCCAAGCTGATATTGGTTGACAGAAAGTTCTTTGGTGTGGGTTCATCCAATTTTGATTATCGTAGTTTCCGTTACATGTTCGAAATCATGCTTTTTGGCAGCGAATATCACATTAGCCATCAAATCGAAGATCATTTTTCTAAAACCATGAAAGCCAGTATCCCTTTCGTTTACAGCACTTGGGAAGACCGGCCGCCCATAGAAAAATTCTTTGAATGGTTGTTACTGCCGTTTAGGCATCTACTGTAATTTCTCATTCGTGATTGGAGCAACTACGTAAAACCCTTAAATCTTAGTTTGAATTATTTTAATAAATTTAAACGCATACCTTTGCAAAGGATAAATGTTATTCATTTTATTAACTTTTTAAAATGATTTAGAAATGTCAGAAAAACTTACTTCAAAAATGGCCATGGATTTGGAAGATCGCTATGGCGCACATAATTATCATCCGATTCCGGTGGTACTGGCCAAAGGCAAAGGTGCCAAAGTCTGGGACGTGGAAGGTAAAGAATACTTCGATTTCCTTTCCGCCTATTCGGCTGTAAATCAGGGTCATTGTCACCCCAAAATTGTTGAAGCCCTTACTGAACAGGCTCAAAAATTAACCCTCACCTCCCGTGCATTTTACAATGATACACTCGGAGTTTACGAGAAATATATTACCGATTATTTTGGATATGATAAGGTACTTCCCATGAATTCGGGTGCGGAAGGCGATGAAACCGCTTTAAAACTTTGTCGCAAGTGGGCTTATACCAAAAAAGGGATTCCTGAAAATGAGGCTAAAATAATTGTTTGTGCCAATAATTTCCATGGCCGTACAATTACCATTATCTCCATGTCAACTGACCCGGAAGCCAAAAAGGATTTCGGCCCTTATACGCCAGGTTTTATCACAATTCCATATGACAATCTGGATGCCCTGTCTGAAGCTTTGAAAGACCCCAATGTGGCTGGTTTTCTGGTTGAGCCTATCCAGGGGGAAGCTGGTGTAATGGTACCGCAGGAAGGTTATTTGAAAAAGGCATACGACATGTGTAAAGCTAAAAATGTGTTGTTTATTGCCGATGAGGTTCAAACTGGTATTGCCCGCACAGGGAAATTACTTGCCTGTGATCATGAGGGTGTCCGCCCTGATGTTTTGATTCTCGGTAAAGCTTTGTCGGGGGGTGCTTACCCTATTTCGGCAGTTTTGGCCGATGATGATATTATGCTGACCATCAAACCGGGCGAACATGGTTCTACATTTGGTGGTAATCCTTTGGCTGCCCGCGTTGCCGTAGCTGCCCTGAAAGTGGTAAAAGAAGAAAAACTGGCCGGGCGTGCTGAAAAATTAGGACAACTTTTCCGTGAGGAGATGAAAAAAATCAACTCCGAAATGATTGAGTTAGTTCGTGGAAAAGGCTTGCTCAATGCAGTGATTATCCGTCCGAAAAACGGTAAAACAGCATGGGATGTTTGTATCAAAATGGCCGAAAACGGTTTACTTGCCAAACCTACCCACGACCACATCATCCGTTTTGCACCGCCTTTGGTAATCAGCGAAGAAGAATTGATGAAAGCAATTGCAATCATTAAAAAATCAATCTTGTCTTTTGAATAAAAGATGTTAATCAACTAAAAAAGGCTCGCTATTGGTGAGCCTTTTTTAGTTTGTAACAATGCCTTAGGAATTATAACAAAATAACCTAACGGTTTCGACCTGGTTAATTCATAAATTTTGTTTGAATATACACTTTTGCCCCGCCCTTTAGGCCGGGATTGATGTTCAAAAGGAAAGGTGGCTTTAGCTGTTAATTTTTTTAATGATTAATGGCTAAAGCCTTCAAGATGTTGATTTTTATAGCCCCCGCCCTAAAGGACGGGGTAAAATTCAACCATTGATAGTAGTTTATGAATTAATCAGGTTAGTGTTTTAGCGGCCAGTAGTTGTTCTTATCATCTACGTCGGGAAGCATTTTGTCGGGGTCAACCACTACCGATGTAATTTTTGTAGAAGATGGATAGTGGAATTTGTAAGTACCGCTACGTTCCCAAATTTCGACAGGAAGTTTAATTTTTTCCGAATTGCCGTTCGATTGTGTGATTTCAACGGTGACGGGCATTACCAATTGATCTTTGTTTTCGAGGGTAATGAGTGCACCCTTCGCCGGATCTCCATCAACATATTGAACATCTTTTACGGCCTGGTCTAACATCCATTTTTTCACATACCAACCTTTCCAGAACCAGTTTAGATTTTCTCCGGAAGCATTGTTCATTGTCCTGAAAAAATCTTGTGGTGAAGGATGTTTGTATGCCCAACGTCTGATATAGGTTTTGAAAGCATAATCAAAACGATCGTGCCCCAAGATGTACTCGCGAAGCATGACCAGGCCCAAGGCCGACTTGTAATAACCCAAAGGGTGCGAATATTTTCCGGGAATTCCATCGGCATAAGTCATCATGGGCGGAGCTGCTTTGTCAAGCATAAGGGGGACAATTCCGCGGGCCGGGCTACCGCCTTTGGGGTTGTATTCATGGTCGCTTTTAGGTGCAAACTCACCATGATTGAAACGAGCTGTGGCATAAATATCTATAAAAGTATTCATTCCTTCATCCATCCATGCATTTCTCCTCTCGTCGGATCCCACAATCATAGGAAACCATGAGTGCCCTATTTCATGGTTGGTAACCATCCATAACGACGGGCCTTTAGCACGCCAGTGGCAAAACACAATGCCGGGATATTCCATTCCGCCAACGGGTCCACCCACTGTAATAGCTGTGGGATAGGGATACGTAAACCACTGGTTGGAAAATATTTCCACACTATTTTTTAAATATTCTGCAGCACGGTCCCAAGCTGTTTTTCCTGAACTTTCCACAGGGTAAAAAGCTTGTGCCAGTGCTACTTTGCCATTGGGTAAGTTTATTTTAGATGCATCCCAAAGGAAAGCTTTTGAACTTGCCCAGGAAAAATCGCGACTGTTTTTCATAATAAAATGCCAGATCAGACGGTTTGTACCCGATGGACGTGAGGCAGAATTATTCAGGTCATTTTTCTTCCGGATGCTGATTGTGTTATCACTTTCGCGAGCTTTATTCAGGCGCTGAAGTGTTTTTTTTGTCAATACGTCACCGGGATTTTTTAGATTTCCAGGTGCCGCAACAATTTGATCTCCCGGAACATCCATAGAAATATCAAAATTACCATAATCCAGAAAAAATTCTCCCGCACCTAAGAAAGGAAGGATGTTCCAACCTGCGAGGTCATCATATACGGCCATTCGCGGATACCACTGAGCTATTTCAAAAATAGCGCCGTTTTTGGTATTCATCCATCCGTTACGGCCATTGCCTTTAGGTGGAATCTTGTAGGTGTAGTTTATCCGAATGTCCATCTTCCCGCCTTTTGCTCCCAACACGTGGGACAAGCGAATTTGCAGTCGTGTATCGTTGATGATGAAAGGGACTTCTGAAAATTTTCCATTACGTCCAGTTTCCACCGACCGGATGTTAAAGCCTCCGATAAATCGATTAGGATTAAATATTTGTTTCGATACTGCTGCACTTTTTGAATTTTTGGTGTAGCGGTTTTGGTCAAGTAAAATCCATAAAAAATGTAAATTGTTGGGGCTGTTATTGGTGTAAGTAATAATCTCTTTGGCAGTGATTGTTTTTCGTACCGTGTCTAAGCGTGCAGTGATTTTATAATCGGTGCGATTGACCCAGTAGCCGGGGCCGGGCTGTCCGTCGGCACTTCTGTATTGTGTTCCTGACTGGTGGTTGAAAAACGGATCGAAGGCCTTGCGGGGATTGTAAGCAGCTTGTTGTGCTATACATTGCATGCTATACATAAACAATAGCAGAAAGAAATAAGCAGATAAAAATTGTTTTTTCATTTTTTAAGGTTTTGGTTGTTAAAATAACTTGTGAAAAATAAACAATTTTTCGTACGGCGAAGTGCCAACGGCTAAAATTTATTGAGGTTGTTTAAAGTCAAATCAATTTTCAGCATAGAACCATCTAACGGTTTGGGCTATGGCAAGTGCGGGATTTCGAAGCCGCTTTCTTGTCTGCCTACCGTATTTTATTTAGTTGCAATATCTTCATTTTTAAGCAGTCAGACCGCATTCTCTATAGCCGATGTTTGCTGTGAAAATACATAATTACACGTTAATTGTTATAATGTCATTTAAATTTGTTGTATAGTGTGGCGACAATTTTTGTTGCTTCATTTTCCAAACCCGCTTTGTGTCTTGCGAAGCAAGGCGGATTTTCTGCTGTCCGAATTGCAAATTTAATTTGTCAATTGTTTGCATTAACGGAATGTGTCGCTCGTTGCGATTATCAAAAAGTGTTTGTTGTATTCTGTTTTCAGGTGTAAAATCCTGAACGATTACTCCTGCCTTTTTGTAAGCATAACCGTCTTTAAATATTTTCTTCAATGCTTTTAAAGCAAAACCCGATAATTCAATGGTTGAATTGGTTGCGAATGGCAATTTTACAACAATGTTTCGGCTGTATTGCGGTAAATCTTTTCGGTGTCCGTTGGTGTGAATGAAAACCATTAACGAATTGCAACACGACTTTTGTTTGCGTAATTTCTCTGCACACGAACTTGCAAAAGTGCTTACACGTTCAGCTAATTCTTCAAATTTGGTGTAGTTGGTTTCAAAACTTCGTGTTGTTGCAATGTTCTTTTTCATTTGCGCTTCTGTCAAGTCAAGCGTTGGAATACCTTGTAAATCGTGTTTTAAACGCAAACCTACGATTGTCAAATTGTTTTTAACCCAATCGTCTGAAAGTTGAGTAAAGTCGTAAGCTGTAAACACGTTTTGTGCTTGCAAACGCTTTGTGTGTTGTCTACCAATTCCCCAAACGTTTTCTATTTTGAGCCATTTTAGGGCTTTTATTCTTTTTTCATAGCTGTCAATAATGTAACAACCTTTTGTTTGTTCGGGATATTTTTTCACAATTCGGTTGGCGAGTTTTGAAAGTGATTTTGTTGGTGCAATGCCTACACTAATTGGTATTCCTGTCCATTTAGTTACTTTTTTTCGCATTTCTTCTCCATATGATTGCAAATTGAACAGATCAAAACCTTTGAGTTTTAAGAAGCTCTCGTCAATGCTGTAAATTTCCATTTGGGGCGAATAGTCCGAAAGTATTGTCATAACCCGGTTGCTCATATCGCCATACAAAGCAAAGTTTGCTGAAAAAACGTGAACTTTATGATGATTGAAAAGCTTTTCGTATTCAAATGCGGGTGCTCCCATTGGAATGCCTAAATTTTTGGCTTCATTGCTTCTTGCAATTACGCAACCGTCATTATTTGACAAAACAACAATAGGTTTTCCATTCAAATCCGGGCGGAAAACTCTTTCGCACGAAGCGTAAAAATTATTGCAGTCAATTAGAGCAAACATTTACAAAAAACTTTTAATGACGTGAGTAACAATGCCCCAAATTATCAATTCGTTATCTTCTGTAATTTTTATGGGTTGATAGTCTTCGTTTTCGGGCATTAACCAAACTTGTTTTTTCTCCACCTTTAAACGTTTGGCTGTAAATTCACCGTCAATATAACAAACGGCAATTTTGCCGTTTGTTGGTTCTATACTTCGGTCAATTATCAGCAAATCGTTGTCAGAAATTCCTGCATTTTTTAGCGAAAAACCTTTTACTCTTCCGTAAAAAGTTGAAGACGGATGTTTTATTAAATGCTTGTTCAGGTCAATTGTCAGGTCAAGAAAGTCCAAAGCAGGAGAAGGAAAACCTGCTGAAATTCCTTCATCTACAAATGGCAATTTAAGTTCTGTTTCAGTGTCTGCCGAAAAGATATCAATTATGTTTCCTGAATGTAGTTTTAATGCTGTCATTTCCTTGTTTGCAGTGTCTTGTTCAAATTATGACTAATGGTTTGAATATGGTGGGTGCGCATTTTGAAACGATTATTTTTCAAGTTACAACCATGTTTATTTTGTGTATTAACTTTCATATTTACAACTAATTGCGGCATGCAGTATGTTTTTTATTACCATCTGTTATCTTTCAATTATTTCTCTTACTTTTTTCTTTAGTTCCTCTGTGTCCGGTAAATACAATTGATATTTTGAAACAATTAGTTTAGCTTTATCATTCAACATTGCATATTCTACCATAATATCATCTTTCTCTTCTGATAATATTATTCCAATAGGTTGATTATCATTTTTATCATTTACTTCTTTCTCATAATACCCAAGATATAATTTCATTTGTCCGATATGTTCGTGTTCAACTTCTCCAATCTTTAAGTCAATTAGAACATAACATTTCAATTTTGTGTGATAAAAAACCAAATCAACTTTATAGTGTCTATTGTTTAATGTAATTCTTTGCTGTTTGCCGATAAATGCAAAACCTTTTCCTAATTCAAGCAAAAATTTTTGCAGATTATTGATTATTGCTTTTTGCTTTATCGTAAACGTAACCTATTTTTTCAACAAGTTCATTATATTCTGTATTTTTCTGTAATTTACCCATATCATTCAATTTGTGAGACGCTGTCTCACATTTTTGCTAAAATATCAAAATATAATTGAAGTTTCATAATTTTCGTCGTTTTTTCTAATCAATTTGTTATGAGTCCTATTTATATAGTGTCAGCAATAAACTATAATTTTAAGTCTTTAGATAAGTCAAACTTTGCTAAAAGTGAAATCGTTTACGGGTATTTTTCAAATCTAAAACAGATTCATTTACTTTTAAAAGGCAAAAATGTTCAAGCTTATTCTACAATTGCTAAAAAACTTAATAAAAGAAAATCAGTAGTTATTGAGAATGTTATTATAAAAACAGAATTCGGTAAACTTAAGGTAAATCATCTATTAATCAGAACCGTTAATATCAACGAATTATATGGTTTTACAAAACAGGTAAATCTATCTATTTTAATTTCTAGTGATGTCTTTAGAAATGATATAGGTTTGATTCTCAGTGACAATATGCCATAACTAACGATAAATATAATTGGATGATTTTGTTCTGTTCCAATTGAAAATCGTTGATCGTCAATTATTCATCCTCTGCCTTTATAGCTTTTATTTTTTCACCTTCTCATCTTCTCACCCTTTCACCTTGCACCAGGGATAGGAGCGGTAGCCCGCAGGCGGAAGGCATATTGAGGCTTGCTAAGGGCAAAGCGACAAGGGAGCTTTACACTTAGCAATAGCCGAAAAGGCCTTCCGGCGAGGACTACAAGCGGATAGCCCGGCCGGTGCCCAAAAAAATATTATTTTAATTCCTTTTTAATTTTTTTAGGAATTGCTTCCTTATTCACAGCAATACTTAGCGTTTGCAATTCCACAAAAGCTTTGGATGCGTAGAAATAACCTTTGTATTTTTGGTCGGTTCCCCAGGAATTTTTGATTTTGTAGTATTTATTACCTTTTTGATCGTGGGCAATGCCAACTATCAACATGCCATGATCATCGGTAACTTTATAATTATCATAATTTTCCTGGCGCATTTTTGGGGTTACGGTAACTTCTTCCACGATAGAATCAAAGCTATACAACTCTTTTTGCTGCTCACGCTGGCTCAGGGCTTCCCATTTAGCCTGGTCGCTTCCCTTCAATTTAGGTTTCTGATTGGGAATAATTGCCACGCCTTTTTTCCAGTTAAATCCGCGGTCGCTCACATCGGCCCCCCATGCGACAGTGTAACCGTTATGCAGTGCATTGTCGATAATCGCCATCATATCATCCAAAGTGACATTCATTGTAGATGCCCACAACCAGTTGTCGGGAATAGCCAATGGGAAAGGTTTGTAATAAGGGTGTGCTTCGTAAGAAGTAAACTCCTCATAATTATCCATATTTAAACCCAGCATATCGCGAAAAGATTGGGGGGTATAGGTTTTGCCTTTGTAAGTAAAGGTTTTGGGCAATTTTCCCATGTAGGTATCCAAAATACGATCGTAAGCTTCATGCCATACCGGCGTCAATTTATGGTTCGGATTTTTCACAATGGCATCCACAAATCCCTTCAGGGCTGCCATCATTTCACCTTGTACGGGTTTATCGGTGCCATATTGCAGACCTGTATAAACCGACTGGGGCACAATGCCATATTTATTGATTACCCTGAAAACATCAGCGGATTCAGCGCCCTGGCCGAACTCCATTTTTCCGTGCAAACGAACATATTTTACGGCTTTGTCAGAATAGGTATGACGCACACAAAACATTTCCGACAAGTTTACATCCTTTCCGGTAGTACGCAATACTTCGGCTTCGATAAACGAAACAGTGGAATAACTCCAGCATGTTCCCGAGCGATATTGATTTTCAATCCGCGTATGCGGAACTACCACTTCATCAGTAAAATGATAGCCTTTTACTGCTTTTTTTTGCAGGCTATCCTGAGCAAAACCCTGAAAGTTCAAGGCAAATACAACAGTTAGCAACAATGATAACGATTTAAAATTCATAGGTTTAGTTGTTTAAGATTATAAAAAAACCATCTTCCCAAATAAGGAAGATGGCCGGTTAATTTTACACATCAAATTTTATTCCCTGGGCAAGGGGCAGGTCAGTGCTGTAATTTATAGTGTTGGTCTGGCGGCGCATATACACTTTCCATGCATCGGAACCCGACTCACGTCCACCGCCCGTATCTTTTTCGCCACCAAAGGCGCCACCGATTTCAGCACCGGAAGTTCCCAGGTTTACATTAGCAATACCGCAATCGGAACCTGCATAAGACAAGAATGTTTCGGCTTCGCGCATATCGAGGGTAAAGCATGCCGAAGAAAGGCCTTGCGGAACATCGTTCTGGATTTCAATGGCATTGGTGATATCTCCTTTGTATTTGATAAAATATACAATAGGTGCAAAAGTCTCTTCCTGAACGATTTTAAAATGATTTTCCGCTTCGGCAATACAAGGCACCACATAATTACCCGACTCAAAACCTTTACCGGATAACACTTCACCGCCAAAAAGCACATTACCACCCTCTTGCTGCACTTGTTTTACAGCATTGGAAAACAAATCAACAGCAAAGTTATCAATCAACGGACCTACGAGATAATCTTCATCCAAAGGATTTCCAATACGGGGGACAATATTTTTATAAGCGGCTATAAATTTATCACGAACTTCATCATAAATATCTTCGTGGATAATCACACGACGGGTGGTAGTGCATCGCTGTCCTGCCGTACCCACAGTACCAAAAACCGTTGACATTACGGCCATTTGGATGTCGGCACTGGGTGCAATAATTACTGCATTATTACCACCTAATTCCAAAATAGTTTTTCCAAGTCGTTTGCCAACAATACCGCCAACGCGTTTTCCAACAGCAGTTGAACCGGTTACTGAAAGCAGGCGTACCCTTTTGTCGCCAAGAAAGTTATCGCCCATCACCGAGGATTTTGCAATCACTAAGTTAAAAACTCCCTCAGGCACATTATTTTCTTTTAAAACATTGCTGATGATACGTTGAGTGGCAATAGCCGTAAGTGGTGTTTTTGATGAAGGTTTCCACACCACCACATCGCCAGCCACAATAGCGAGGGCTGAATTCCATGCCCACACAGCTACCGGGAAATTATAGGAAGTTACCAAACCCACAATTCCCAACGGGTGATATTGCTCTGAAAGGCGATGGTTTACACGTTCCGATTGCAGATTTGTACCATTAATTAAACGAGACTGGCCCACAGCAAAGTCGCAGATATCGATCATTTCCTGAACTTCGCCCATCCCTTCCTGATAGATTTTTCCCATTTCGAGAGTAACGAGAGCGCCGAGGTATTCTTTGTTTTCGCGTAAAGCCAGCCCGATTTTACGAACCAGTTCGCCACGAATTGGTGCAGGCACCTTACGCCATTCTTTAAATGCTGCTTCCGCTTTTTTGATTACATTTTCATAATCGTCCGGGGTAGCATTGCGCACTTTGGCAATTTCTTTACCATCAATGGGAGAAACAGATACCGTAAGGTCTCCTTGTGTTTCAATCCATTGCGTCCCGGTACTCACACCCGGATTCACCGTATTGATTCCCAGCTTACCAAGAATCTCACTTTTATCATGTTTAATACTCATTGAATTATTTTTTTTGATTATATAACTTTCGAGCCACAAAGGTAAAAAAACCCCTTTTCAAAACATAGGATGCTTTATTTTTATGGCTGTAATCCCATTAATTTAGGTGAAACACTTAGATTACCTCGGCCACCACAAAAGTACTCCCACCCACAAAAACCAGGTCGTTTGTCCTTGCATTGTTAAGCGCAGAACGATAGGCATGCATCACCGACGGGTAAACACGGCCATTAAGTCCCTGTTTAAAGGCTTTTTCTTTTAAGATTTCTGCATCCAGGGCCCTTGGCACATCGGCACGACAAAAATAATAGGAGGCTTCCTTAGGCAAAAGGCTCAATACTTCTTCGTGATTTTTATCGGAAACCATTCCCAGCACAAAATGTAAATTATGCATATTCATACGTTTTAGCTGGCTAACCACCATTTTAATCCCGTCAACATTATGTCCTGTATCGCAGATAGTTAAAGGATTGGTTTTCATTATTTGCCACCGGCCTTCCAATCCGGTATTATGAATAACATTTTCAAAACCCTTGCGAATCGTATTTCGTTCAATCGTTATCTTCCCCGATTCCAGTAAGACCTGAATAGCCTGGAGCGCAGTAGCTATATTTTCCGCTTGGTAATCGCCCAGCAAAGGGCTGTTTACCTTTTCCATAAAAAGTTCATTATTAAACCAAAAGTCATAAAACTTCTCCAGCTCGCCGCCGGTATGTATATGTTTCACCTCAAAATGGTCTTCGGCATAAATGAGCATATTTTTCTTTTCAGCAGCAATCTTTTCAAATACGGGAGCGGTCTCTGTCTGTCTGCGTCCAATTACAACCGGGACACCCTCTTTGATAATTCCTGCTTTTTCAGCAGCAATCTCAGGCAGGCTGTTTCCCAAAAATTGAGTATGATCAAAATCGATATGTGTAATTACCGTAACCCACGGATGAGAGACATTTGTCGAATCGAGCCGGCCTCCCATACCTGTTTCAAGTATAGCCACATCCACTTTTTCAGCAGCAAAAAAATCATAAGCCATTCCCACCGTCATCTCAAAAAAAGAAGGCTTAATCTCATTAAACCCGGGCCGATATTTCTCTACAAACCGTACCACAGCCTCCTGAGGGATCATTTGTCCGTTTACACGGATACGTTCCCTGAAATCACGCAAATGTGGCGATGTATATAATCCGGTTTTGTAACCTGCCTGCTGCAAAACAGAAGCAATAATATGCGAAACGCTGCCTTTGCCGTTAGTTCCGGCCACATGAACCACATTAAAATGTTCCTCGGGGTGGCCAAGCTGCCCCAACAAGGCAAATGTGTTTGACAAATCGGCTTTGTATGCCGCCTGCCCTACCCTTTGGTACATGGGCAACTGCGCAAAAAGCCATTCGATGGTTTCCTGATAATTCATTGAGCAAAATTAGTATCTTTCTACCAAATGTATCCTGTTATTGAAATCATTTTATCTTTGAACTTTAGTTTAACGCACGCATTTAAATGAAAAAATTATCAAGGACACTGGCATACGCTTTACCCTATTGGGCTGCCGCAGTGATGAATATAATTTCAAACTTGTTGACTATTTTTTTCTCCCTGTTTTCGTTTGCACTTCTAATACCTTTTCTAAACCTGTTATTTGGCATCAACAAACTGGTAACCGAGAGGCCCACTTTACACTTTGAGACCCATTCCATCCTCAACTTCCTGAATTATTACATCAGCCAAATTATCATTCACAGCGGAAAAATTCAGGCGCTTATTTTTATTTGTCTGATTATTCTTGCTTCATTTCTGTTCAGGAACCTGGGGCGGTTTTTTGCCATGTATTTTATCGCCAGCGTGCGCACCGGGGCTATTCGTGGTATCCGCAATGATGTGTATACCAAAATGCTGGTTTTGCCACTTTCATTTTACACAAAAAACAAAAAAGGTGATCTTTTGTCGCGTATCACTACTGATGTGCAGGAAGTAGAAACTTCCATTATGAATTATATCGAGATTATTATTCGCGATCCAATAACCATTATTGCCTATCTGGCATTTATGATCAGTATGAGTGCCAAACTCACTCTTTTTGTATTGGCTGTTTTGCCCGTTACCGGGATAATTATCGGCCTCATTGGCAAGAGCCTTCGAAGGCGTTCTACCGATGTACAACAACGTTTTGCACGGCTACTGGCCATTATTGAAGAAAGTATTTCAGGTTTAAGGATTATCAAAGGGTTTAACGCTATTTCCTTTTTCGACAGTAAATTTCGTGCTGAAAACCTGGCCTATCAGAAAAAGCAGGTAAAAGTATATCGCCGGCGCGACTTATCTTCGCCGTTGAGTGAGTTTTTATCATCACTTGTAATTGTTGTTGTGTTGTGGTTTGGGGGTAAAATGGTACTCGCCAGCCACCCTGAAATCCAGGCTGCCGATTTTATTACCTACATTGTGGTTTTTTCTCAAATTATCCCTCCCGCCAAATCATTCACTCAGGGATTTTACAACATTCAAAAGGGGCTGGCTTCCGCCGAACGCATCTTTGAAGTGATTGATGCTGAAGAAGTGATTGAAGAGAAACCCGGTGCACTACCCATTCAACATTTTGAAAAAGAGATTCGTTTTGAACATGTATTTTTCAAATACGAAAAAGAAAACATCCTAAAAGATGTCAACCTCATTATACCAAAAGGGAAAATGATTGCATTGGTTGGCGAATCAGGTGGAGGAAAATCCACCATCGCCGATCTTCTCCCCCGGTTTTACGACGCAAGCCGTGGAAGGATTTTGCTGGACGGACACGACCTTCGTGATTACCGCATCAATGATTTAAGAAAGCTCATGGGAATCGTATCGCAGGAAAGTGTTTTATTTAACGATACGGTTTTTAACAATATTGCTTTTGGCATGTCGGATGTCAGCTATGAGGATGTGGAACGTGCTGCCATGATTGCCAATGCTCACAATTTCATTTTAAAAATGGAAAAAGGATACGAAACAAACATCGGCGATCGCGGGGTAAAACTTTCCGGCGGACAGCGTCAGCGAATCAGTATTGCACGGGCTGTTCTCGCTAACCCCGACATTTTAATTCTGGATGAAGCCACTTCATCGTTAGACACCGAAGCCGAACGCCTCGTACAGGATGCTCTGTCAAAAATTATGAAAGGCCGGACTACCCTTGTGATTGCCCACAGGCTTTCAACCATTCAACATGCCGACGAAATTGTTGTCATTCAAAAGGGCCAGATTGTCGAACGCGGAACACATCAACAATTGATGACCCTGGCAGGGGTTTACAAACGCCTTCAACAATTACAAACGTTCAACTAAATCTTACCAACTTTTCCAACTTTAAGTACTTTTTTCTTACCTATTGTACAAATAGTACGCCTGGCAGGCCCCTTCGCTGGATACCATACACGAACCAACGGGGTTGAGCGGTGTACAAACATTGCCGAACAAAGGACATTCCTTTGGTTTTTGCACTCCGCGGAGGATTGCTCCACAAATACAGCCTTTGGGTTCCACCAGAGGTTCCACTTCCACATTGGGAATCATCACTTCGGCATCATGCCGTTCGTACTCCTTTTTAATTTTCAGTCCGCTATCTTTTAATACGCCCAATCCACGCCACCAGTCATCACGCGGTTCGAAAACTTCATCGAGCATTTGCTGCGCTTTCACATTGCCTTCGGGTTTCACAGCGCGGGTATATTCAATCTCCACCTTGGGGTTGTTGTTTTCAATTTGTCTGACCAGCATCAAAATGGTTTGCATCAAATCCACAGGTTCAAAACCACTGATTACCACACCCAGTCCGTATTTTTTAGGGATGTTTTCATAAATGCCCTTTCCGGTGATGGTACTCACATGGCCGGGCCCAATGTAGCCGTTAATTTTGACACCTTCGTCAATCAGTGCTTCCATGGCCGGGGGCATTACTTTGTGTGCACTGTAAACGTAGAAGTTAAAGATGCCGGCCACCTTGGCTTGTAATATGCCTGCAGCCGTTCCGGGCGCAGTGGTTTCAAAGCCGATACCAAGGAAAACAATTTTTTTCCGGCGATTGTGTTTGGCAACCAGCAAAGCATCCATAATGGAATAGACAACCTGAATGTTGGCTCCTTTGGCTCTTTCTTTTTCCAAGGTTGAGGATGAACCAGGTACACGGATAAGGTCGCCATAGGTGGTGATAATAACATCATCAAGGCGACTGTACGCGATGGCACGGTCAATATAACTACGGCTTGTAACACACACCGGGCAGCCGGGCCCCGAAATTAATTCCACAGTTTCGGGCAACAAACCGGGAATGCCAAACTTTTGGATCGACATTGTATGCCCGCCGCAAACTTCCATCAGCTTCACCGGCCGGGTAGAAATTTCCGCAATTTGCTTTGCCAGCGATTGCGCAATCTCTTTATCGCGGTATTCATCAATATATTTCATTTAAATCAATCTTTTATTGAGCTTCTTTTCCTCTTCATCCATTTCGTTGTTCAGTTGATTGAAAGCTGCAAAGGTATCAAGACTTGCTTTTGCTTCTTCCGCATCCAACTTCTGAATGGCAAAACCGGTGTGGATCAACACATAATCGCCTTCTTGAACCTGCTCGTGCACTAACAGTTGTAAGTTGGCTTCGTAAGTCGAACCTCCCACTGAACACCGGGCTGTTTCTCCATTTATCTTTTCAACTTTTGCCGGAATACTTAAACACATATTTTCTGTTTTTGATGAAATAATAATTTTTACTCACTTTTTCTATTTTCACTTCTTTTGGCGGCAATGGCCAGCTGCCCCAGCGCAATACCTGCATCATTAGAGGGGACTTTTTCATGTGCAAACACGCGAAGTCCTTTTTCGACAAGCTGATTTTCAATGTTTTCCAACAAAATTCTATTTTGAAAACTACCTCCCGAAAGTACAATTTTTTTTAGGCCGCTGTGGCGGGATATTTGATGCACCGCTTTTACCACCATTTTCACCACGGTATGATGAAATTTAGCAGCAATAATACCGACCGGAATTCCTGATAGTTTATCCTTTACAATTTCCTGTAACATGGGGATTACCGAAATGTCTCCTTCCCTGATTTTAAACGGATAGACACCAAATACCCCTTCCGTTACAGTCGATTCAAGCCGCATGGGGGCTTCAGCATGATAGCTCGAAAACTGACAAATGCCGGTGAGAGCAGCCACGGCATCAAATAGCCGGCCCATGCTACTGGTTTCGGGACAGTTTAACTTTTTATCGAGCATCATCATCACAGTCTCAAAGGCTGCCTGGCTCGTTCCGGGGAATAAATCCGGATACAATTTTTGTGTTTCGTTTATTCCCAACGATTGGACCAAATAAGAAACGGCCATGCGCCAGGGTTCGTGCGTCACCAAATCACCGCCGGGTTGCGGAATATATTCCAAATGTGAAAGCCGTTCAAAGGTATTTAAGTTACAAATCAGGATTTCCCCACCCCAAATTTTCCCGTCGGTTCCCAAACCTGTGCCATCCAGACTTATGCCGATGACCTTTTCATCTAACCCATGTTCAGCCATGCAGGAGGCGATGTGTGCGTGATGATGCTGCACCTGCACCAACGGAAGCTTTAAATCTTCGGCAAAACGGGTAGAGAGATAATCGGGATGCAGGTCGGCCACCACCTGCCGGGGTGAAAATCTGAACAGTCCTTTAAAGCGCTCAAAGGATTCCTTATAAAAACTTAAAGTCCCGGGATTTTTCAGATCGCCGATATGCTGGCTCATCAATGCTTGTTTCCCTTTACCCATAGCAAAACAATTCACCAACTCGGCGCCGGTGGCAAATATGCCTTCGGCATCAAATTCCAGCCGGATGGGGGACGGGATATAGCCTCTCGATCGTCTGATCAGCCTTGTTTTTCCATTTACCACCATGGCCACAGAATCATCGGCACGATTGTATATTTCACGGTTGTAGCCAACAAAAGCATCCGCTACCCCGGCCAATTGTTTGCGTGCTTCTTCATCTGAAATCAAAACCGGCTCGTCCGAAAGGTTACCGCTCGTGAGCACAATGGCCGGAGTCTTCAATTTTTCAAATAATAAATAGTGGAAAGGCATATATGGGAGCACTACGCCAAGCGTATCTAAACCACGACTCAGTGAAAGGGGCAGCTCAAGTTTTTGCTTTAACAAAACAATAGGCTTTCGCCAACTTTGCAGTAACGATTCTTCTGCTTCACTGATGTGCAAATATTTTTTTACCTGTTCCAAATCGCGAAACATCACAGCCAGCGGTTTGGCTTCACGGTTTTTTTTTCGGCGTAAGCGGCTTACAGCTTGCTCATCCAGCGCATTGCAGGCCAGATGAAAGCCACCCATTCCTTTAATGGCCAATATTTTACCGGTATCCAACAGATGGGCTGTTTTGTCCCGCAATGGCCCGAAATCGGCAATCTCTTTTCCTCCGTCCCACATAAAATAATGTGGTCCGCATGTGTCGCAGGCAATGGGCTGGGCATGAAAACGACGATCGAGTACATCGGAATATTCTTTGTTACATTGCCCGCACATTTTAAAAGATGCCATCGTGGTCATGGGCCGATCATAAGGTAAAGCCCGGGTAATGGTAAAGCGGGGCCCGCAGTTTGTGCAATTGATAAAAGGATAGTCAATGCGGTGAGATTGCACTTTCATATCGCGTAAGCAGTCATCACAAACAGCGATATCAGGGCTTACCTCAGTAATTTCACCTGAAAGCGAACGGCTTGGGGTAATTTTAAAGTCACTAAACCCGTTGGCCGGAATATCAATTTCATTCAGGCTTTCGATGGAAGAAGCCAGCGGGGCTTCTTTTTGAATGTTTTGAACAAAGGCTTTTATATTTTCTTCCAATCCTTCCACCACAATTCTCACCCCGAGGTTATTATTCTCAACATGCCCGTTCAGGCCATGGCGTAAGGCCAGTTTGTAAATAAACGGGCGAAATCCGACCCCTTGCACAAGTCCTTTAATCCATATTTCTCTGGCCTCTTTCAAAAGCTGATTAGTTTAAATTCATTATAAATTCAATAGCTGTTAATGAATTTACAAAAAAACAGTTATTTTTGTTGTGAAAATAATAACAATGCAAATGTAGATGAATTTTTTAAACCATATCTCCGTTTTATGAAGGATTTAACAAAAAAAATTGCAGCCAGGTATAACAATGATCCCACACGCTTGATGGATATCCTTTTGGATCTGCATGAAGTACAAAATCATGTCAGTGACGATCAGGTGGATACCCTTGCCAAAATACTCAACCAGTCGGGGGCAAGTATCAGGGAAACCATCAGTTTTTACCATTTTTTTTCCATGAAGCCGTTGGCCAGGTACAATATTTATCTAAACAACAGTATTACATCGGTCATGCGCGACAGGCAATCTGTAAAAGAAGCTTTTGAAATGGATTGCGACATTGAATTTGGCCAAGTCAGTGAAGACGGTCAATTCGGCTTGTTCAACACTTCTTGCATTGGGATGAACGACCAGGATCCTGCAGCCATCATCAATGGAAAAATTTTCACTAACCTCACACCTTACCGTGTTCACGAACTAATTAAGGGATTAAAATCGGGCCAGGCATTGGACGATTTAATTTATGAAAACCACGGAGATGGGAACAACAGCGACCCTGACGTGCACTCGATGGTGTATAACCACATTCGCAAAAAGTCAATTATTTTGAAAAAGGACTACCCTTTTTATGAGGTGTTAAAAACAAAGCTGAAAGATGTTTCGCCTGAAGATGTGATTCATAAAGTAGAAGCTTCAAACCTTCGCGGAAGGGGTGGTGCCGGATTCCCCACGGGATTGAAGTGGCGTTTCGGGAGAAAAATAGAAGGTGAACACAAGGTGATTATTTGTAATGCCGACGAAGGCGAGCCGGGCACTTTTAAAGACCGGGTGATGTTGACGGAATACCCTGAAATGGTATTTGAGGGAATGGTGATTTCCGCTTATGCCACGGGTGCCGATATTGGTTTGCTCTACCTACGACATGAATATAAATATTTACTGAAATTCTTAAACCGCAAATTGGACGAGATGCGTGCGATAGGTGTTTTGGGTAAAAAAGTTGCCGGCATCAGCGATTTCAATTTTGACATTCGCATTCAGTTGGGTGCCGGGGCTTATGTTTGCGGTGAAGAGTCGGCTTTGATTGAATCGCTTGAAGGGAAACGCGGAGAACCTCGCGACAAGCCACCGTTTCCTGTGGAAAAAGGCTATCTGGGATATCCAACCATTGTAAACAATGTGGAAACCCTTGCTACCGTAGTTAAGATTTTATATCATGGGGCCGACTGGTATACCGGATTTGGCACTAAAGACTCATTGGGCACCAAGCTGCTAAGTATCTCAGGCGATTGCAAATTTCCGGGAATTTACGAAGTGGAATGGGGTACCAGTATCAAAGAAGTTATCGAGATGTGTGGTGCTGAAGAAGTTCAGGCTATCCAGGTGGGAGGCCCGTCAGGAATGCTCATTGGAGTAAAAGATTTTAACAACCTAAACAGCAACGAGCTGATGAAATGGTACAAACCTTCAGGGATGATGATCGCTGAAAAGTTCTTTGACCGGAGGTTGAGCTATTCCGATTTGCCCACCGGGGGATCTATCATTATTTTCAATAAACATCGCGACTTGCTTAAAGATGTAGTGATGAACTTTATGGATTTTTTCATTGAGGAAAGTTGTGGTTCGTGTTCCACCTGTCGTAACATGCCTTTTGTCATGAAAAACAAATTGCAGAAGATCCTTGATGGTCATGGCGTCCGCAAAGATATCGACGATCTGCTCAGCTGGGGAAAGACACTTAAGGCCAGCCGTTGTGGCCTGGGACAAACCGCAGGCAATCCCATTTTGTCTTCCATCTTTAACTTCAGGCATCTGTACGAACAGTATATCCAAAGCTTAACCGATTTTGATACCGGATTCGATTTGGAGAAATCCATTCAGGCTTCAGCCAAATTTACTCACCGGAAGGCATCATTACATAGTTTTTAAATTTATCAAGATATGAATCAGCAAGTTAAAATAAGAATAGACGGTCAGGAAATCATTACCGAAAGGGGCAAAACCATTGTGGAGGCTGCCCGCGAAAATGGGGTTTTTATTCCCACGCTTTGCAATATGCCGGGGGTAAAACCCAAAGGTGCGTGCAGGATCTGTACCATAAAAATAAATCATCGCATGATGACCTCCTGTACGACTCCGGTAGCCGATGGGATGGACATTGAAAACAACACGGATGAGCTGAACGACATCCGAAAAAGTATCATAGAACTACTTTTTGTAAGCGGTAATCATTTTTGCCCGGCTTGTGAGAAAAGCGGCAATTGCGAATTACAGGCACTGGCTTATCGCTTTAAAATGATGGTGCCACGCTATCCTTACGATTTTCCACGGAAAGAGGTTGATTCGAGCAGTCCCAAAATTATCAAAGAACAAAATCGTTGTATCGCTTGTCAGCGATGCATGAAAACCATTGTAGATGAGGATGGCCGGCATTTCTTTGCTTACGAAGACCGGGGCAAAGATTTGCGCGTGGTACTCGATCCAATATTGGGCAAAGAAATTACCGATGAACTGGCTAAAAAAGCCATGGAAAATTGCCCCGTGGGTTCCATTATTTACAAAGAGCTGGGATTTCACGAGCCCATTGGCACACGCAAATACGACAAAGAACCCATTGGCAGTAAAATTGAATCTTAACAAAAGCAGATATGAACAAAAAAATCATAGCAACAACATCACTGGCCGGCTGTTTTGGGTGCCACATGTCTATCCTTGACATCGATGAACGGATTTTGGATCTCATCGAACTCGTAGAATTTGACAAATCGCCCATCGACGATATCAAAAAGTTTTCACGTCCGGTGGACATTGGCATCATTGAAGGAGGGTGTTGTAATAGTGAAAATGTGGAGATTTTAAGGTATTTCCGTGAAAATTGCAACATCTTGGTTTCGTTGGGCGAATGTGCCATCATGGGTGGTTTGCCGGCCATGCGCAATGGCATCCCCATAGAAGAGTGCTTACGGGAAGCTTATATTGATGGAGTTACCGTGGGTGAGAATACCGAAAAAATTATTCCCAACGACAAAGAGTTACCCATTTTGTTAGATAAAGTTTACCCATGCCACGAGGTGGTGAAAATAGATTATTACCTGCCGGGATGTCCTCCCAGGGCCGATTTAATCTGGAATGCCTTGTATGCTTTGATTACCGGAAACGAAATGGACTTACCCTACGAAGTCATTAAATTTGATTAAAACCAGAAAAAGATGTCAAAAAAGATAACCATAGAACCTGTAACCCGCGTGGAAGGCCACGGAAAAGTCACCATCTACATGGACGAAGAGGCACAGGTAAAAGAATCGCGATTACACATTGTAGAATTTAGGGGTTTTGAGCGTTTTGTGCAGGGCCGGCCCTATTGGGAAGCTCCTGTATTAGTACAACGCTTGTGTGGAATTTGCCCGGTAAGCCACCACATTGCAGCCTCCAAAGCGCTGGATGTAATTGTGGGTGCGGGTACCGGTGACGGACTTACGGCAGTCGGTGAAAAAATGCGCCGGCTGATGCACTACGGGCAGTTTTTTCAATCGCATGTGCTGCACTTTTTCCATTTATCATCCCCTGATTTCCTTTTCGGGATTGATGGCGATCCCGCTTTGCGGAATATTGTCGGCGTGGCACAGGAAAACCGTGATTTAGCCGTACAGGGTGTGATGATGCGTAAATTCGGCCAGGAAGTTATCCGGCTTACGGCCGGTAAAAAAATCCACGGAACAGGTGCTGTACCCGGGGGGATAAACAAAAACCTGAGTATTGCTGAACGTGATGAGTTGCTGAAAGGGCCTGACCCGCTGAATGCAGATAAAATGGTAGACTGGTCGCTGGGTGCCCTCGATTTCTTTAAACATTATCATAAAAATAACCAGGCAATGGTGGATAATTTTGCTGATTTTCCATCCAACCACCTGAGCATTGTACGTAAAGACGGCGCACTCGATATTTACAACGGGGTGTTGCGTGCCGTTGATGCTGAAGGGAAAAGAATTTTGGATGATGTAGATTGTCAGGATTATAACCATTACATTGAGGAGGAAGTCAGGAATTGGAGTTATATGAAATTTCCCTACCTAAAACATCTCGGTAAGGAAAAAGGCTGGTACCGTGTAGGCCCGCTGGCACGTTTGAACACTTGCGATTTTATCCCCACGCCACTGGCACAAAAGGCTTTTGAAGAATACAAAGCCTATACTCATGGCAAACCCGACAACATGACGCTGCATTATCATTGGGCCCGTTTGATTGAAGTGCTTTATGCTGCCGAATCTATCCGTGAATTACTTCATGATTCTGATCTCCAAAATGAAGATTTGGTGGTAAAAGGCACCAAACAGCATGAGGGAGTCGGAGTAATTGAAGCACCGCGAGGTACGTTGTTTCATCATTATAAAATAGATGATAACGACCTTATTACCATGGCGAATCTGATTGTTTCGACTACCAACAACAACGAACCCATGAACCGGGCAGTCAATAGTACGGCAAAGGCTTTTATGAATGGCCAAAAAGACATTACCGAACCCATGATGAATGCCGTGGAAGTGGCCATCAGGGCCTACGACCCCTGCCTGAGTTGTGCCACCCATGCCCTGGGACAAATGCCGCTGGAAATGACTTTGGTTGATGCTCAAAATCAGATTCTCTCTCATAAAATGAAAAGCTAATGGTCAAGACGCTTTTATATGGTTATGGTAACCCGGGCCGCATGGACGACGGCCTGGGTACCTCTTTTGTGGAAGATTTTCAGCGATGGATTGAACAGGAAGACATAAAAAATATCCATACCGATTCCAATTACCAACTCAACATTGAAGATGCGGAGAAAATTTCGGCTTATGAAAGTGTGATTTTTGTGGATGCTTCAAAAGAACCCATTGAACAGTTTTCTTTTACAAAAGTAGATGCAGCGAAAGCCCGTGTCGAATTTACCATGCATGCCGTTTCACCGGCCTATGTACTTTATTTGTGCAAGGATTTGTTTCAAAAAAGCCCCGAGACCTATTTGCTTCATATCAAAGGCTTTGAATGGGATTTTAAGGAAACCCTGACCCCTAAGGCACAGGAAAATAAAAACGCTGCCATGCAATTTTTGAAACAGCAAATCAAACAGTCCGATTTACAACCTTCAAATCACTAAATATGAATATCGATTTATCAACATCTTATATGGGATTGAAACTGAAAAATCCCCTGATTATCAGCAGCTCGAGGATTACCGGTAACTTGGAAACCATTAAGCAATGTGAGAGTTATGGTGCATCGGCCATCGTGCTAAAATCTATCTTTGAGGAGCAAATGGTTTTGCAATCGGAAGCCCGGCTGAAAAACGGCAAAGAAAGTGAAGCTTATTACTGGTTTCCGGAAGCCAAAGAAGTGGTGGTAAACCTTTCCAAAGAAGAACAACTGGAAAAATATATTCAGTTTGTAAAAACGGTGAAAGAAAACACGGAAATTCCGGTTATCTCCAGCATTCATTGTATGAGTGCCGAAGGCTGGCCCAAATTTGCTCACGAAATTGAAGCCGCCGGTGCCGATGCCCTGGAGCTGAATATTTCTATTTTTCCGTTCAACAATTCCATGAACAGTTTGCAAATAGAAAATCTATATGTGGATATTTTGAAAAAAGTGAAGAAAGAAGTGAGTATCCCGGTTTCCATCAAGCTTGGGCATTTCTTTACAAATATTTGTTCCATTGTCTCACGACTTGTGGAGAATGGAATCGATGGCCTGGTTCTTTTTAACCGCTACTTCCGTCCCGATATCGACATTGACAGTTTAAAAGTGGTGGCCGATGAACAATTTTCATCACCCGATGAAGCCAGCCTGCCCCTGCGGTGGATTGCCTTGATGAAAGGAAATCACCTCAATTGCGATTTGGTGGCTTCCACCGGAATTCATTTTTATACGGGAGTGGTTAAGCAGCTGTTGGTGGGGGCACAAGCCGTGCAACTTTGCAGTACGCTGTATCAAAATGGTATTCCATATATTGCCGAGTTGCTAAAAGGTTTAAAGGAATGGATGCAACAACATCATTTTGAAAAAATTGATGATTTTCGTGGTAAATCACTTGATTACCAGACGGCAGAAGCCAGTTTTGAACGAATCCAGTATATGAAGCGCGATTTTGAACGGTATAATAAATATTGAGGTGATTTTTTTCTGTTTCAATCGTCAATCGTAAATCGTTGATCGTCGATTATCAATTATTCATCCCATGCCTTGCTGTTTGCCGGACAGTTTGTACAGGTTTCTATAGTTTGATAATCAACCTGTTATTTGATTAACCAAAATCAGTAACGGCCGCTTCTTATTTTCCAGGGCAATTGTCTTTGTTAGTAAAGTAGGCCAGTTTTTCAAGCTTACTGATCATATCGTAATGTTCGATATAAATGGTATCAGGAACTTTCAGGTGTACAGAGGTGAAATTCAGAATCCCTTTTACTCCGGAATCAATAACAACCTTGGAAATATCTTCTGCAAAAGAGGAAGGAACAGCCAGCACACATAGTTCAATCTTTTCTTTTCGCATGATTTGTTTCATACGTGAAATGTTGTAACATTTTACATCCTGAAATTGTACAGTTGGTTCATCATTAATCCGGAAAGTAGCTACTACTTTCAATTTAGCATCCTGATGGTTAAAATAATCGGCCACTGCACGGCCCAAATCACCAATCCCCACAAATGCAACTTTTTGTATGTGTATACAGTCGATGGCCTGGCCAATGCTTTTAATCAAGCTTTGAATGTCATATCCTTTGTGGATATCACCTGTAAAACCGATAAGCATCAAATCGCGCCGGACATGTGCCGGATTAATTTTTAACAAATGTGCCAGTTGATGGGAGTGGATGTTGGGTTTTTCCTGAATGGGAAAATTGAGTAAAATCCGGCGGTATAAACTCAATCGCTCTACTGTGTTGGCAGGTAAATTGTTAATCATAAATTTAAATTCCTCTGTTTAAAACTTCATGTAACCAGATTTGAAATTTGGCATAATTTCCCAATTGTAATTAAAAAAACATGACCGGGATTGCCAGTTTCAAAACACCAACAAAAGTAACACTAAATATAAGAATTCCGTCAATGTATGGATGTTTTCTGTCCATTTTGTATTTTTACCCGGTCATATGAAATTACAATATCATTTAATTGCCTTTTTACTTTTGTTCCTGTGTATGGCAACAGAAATTGTTGCACAGCATTGGCAAGCCGATGCAGGCTTAATAAAACCTTTTGAGGCCAACGTTACGGTTAGCTCGGGAAAAAACGTTCAGGCAATAACCGATGGCAAACCACAAACGTACTGGGAATCAAACAACCCCCTGCCCTTTCACTATGTTGCTGAAAAACGGATGAATTTTTTTCTCAATAATGAAAATTTTCGCAGTATACCCAATCAGGGATTCGTACAGGCTGCTTTTGACGGAAATCCTAATACCAAAAGTAAAATAGAAACCGGCATATTCCGGCTTCAAATCATTCATCCGCAAGCCTTAAAATTAATTACGCTTAAAGCGGACGTCACAGACACATTAGAAATAACTGTACAATATAAAGAAGCCCCTCCTCAACATTTAGTGTATCTGCCGACACAGAGATTTCAACTCATCAATTTCCGGCTTCAAACACCACATCATGTTTCAACAATTCTGCTAAAAAGCCACCAATCTTTTGATCTTTACGAACTTGCATCCTTACAAAAATACCCTGTCGAATTTGTTCAACTCGATTTTGGCCGGGTACAAAAAATAGGATGGATTGCCAGCCGGCATCTGAACTCCAAATCTGTGCAGAAGATACGGATTTATACCAGCCTCGATGGAAATCAATGGCAGTTTCTTTTAAATCTCAATCCGCAAGCCATCCCATATCTGCAAATCCCGTTAAAAAAGGAGATTGATGCACGATTCGTAAAAATTGTATTTACCCTTAATCTAAAGGACTATCAAAAAGCGAATTTATGGGAATTTGCAGTTTATGATCGATACGGACCCTATGGAAAACCGCCCAAGGTAAAAGTTTCTATAAATGACTTCGAACATGCATTTGGCATCAATACCATTTGGGGATGGGGCTACAGTGTTTATTCCGACCGGTTAAAACCCGGAACCGGCCCTGGTAAGTTCCGAATGTTGACCAGCCAATTGCGCACTTATCACAGGCTCGACTGGGACATGAAAAATCCGCAACATCTACCGAATTATCAACAGATGGCTGATGGAAAAGGCACACCGGTCAATCAATGGCTAAACTGGGACAGGGAATATGGCTATTGGAAAACTTTTGATTATCACATTGATGCCACGCTCAGTTTTAAAGAAGATAATTTTCCGGATACACTTTGGAAAAATCCGTTTGAGGAATCATTTGTATTTGGGCAAAAGTTCGGACAACATTTTGGCAAAAATGATCATCCCCTGCTTGATAAAATTGAAATCGGAAATGAACCCTGGAACTACTCAGGGGTTGTTTATCAAAAAATACTGGCAGGGATGAGCAAGGGAATTCACTCGGTTTCTAATGTTAAAATACTTCCTTGCGCCGTACAAGCTTACAAACCTGCAAGCGATAACCATGATTATATTTCAAAATATTTATCCCAGGACAACACCCGCTGGATAGCCGGGCTAAACACACATATTTACAGTTACGTTTTTCGTAAAGACGGGAAAAGGGTTGCCGTTATGCCGGAAGACCCGCGATCTGCCGTTTGGTCAATGGCTAATTTATCCCGTTACCGGGATATAAATATGCCCGGGAAAAAAATTTATGTCACCGAATTTGGCTATGATTCAGGTGGAGGTGGTGAAAATTGCACACATTCAGAATGTTTAAGTGAACAACAACAGGCTATTTTTGGGGTAAGGATGGCTATGATTTTATGGCGGCTTGGTGCCGACAATTTTTACTGGTACTATTTTGCCAATGTAAATTACGATTCGTTTCTACATAATCGTTCGGGACTTTGTGGCTCTTACAAAACCGGATTCCGGAAAAAACTGGCTTTTAGCGCTTTTGAGCATTTATATCAAACGCTGGGCCCGTATCATTTTTATAAAATTGTCAGAGAAGATAATGAAGCGTACGCCTATTTGTTTAAGAATTTCTCCACGGGGAAAGAAATCCTCATGGTGTGGCGGCCGGTAAAAAAAGTTTCCGTTACCCCAGTCTGGATTTCATTGCCCATCTCATTAAAAATCAGCAAAATAACCCCCTTACTTGGAGATGATAAAATTTCTGTTAAAGTGCAATATAAAACCACATGGATCAATCTCAACGGAGTTCCTGTTTTTGTTGAATTTTAAAATTGAAAAGTAAGCGAAATTCATCAGAATCCTTACTTTTGTTCTCAAAACAGAATACCCGGACGCTGTTCCGGTTTCACCAAAATC